>JAGGSL010000016.1 GCA_021159125.1 Thermoplasmata archaeon | reverse complement strand
ATCCACTTCCATCATCGGCAGGAACATGGCTGTCGGGGTTATAACATCCACATCTTTCACAATGTTGCCCTCTATGTTCATGTAATATATGAGCAGTCCCCTCGGCGCCTCTGTAACTGCATATCCCTCCCCGGATGTCTTTTCCGGCTTTGCCTTCCTTTCATCTTTTGCATCTTTCAATTCTGATGCAAGCTCTTTTATGCGCTCCAGGAAATAGACCAGCTCTATTGCCTGTGCAAAGTTGTTCGCAAAGCAATTTTCCGGATTTACAAAATCCCTGTATTTATTGATAAGCTCTCGTGCTTCCCCAGCAATAAGTTTGGAGTTATTTACGAGGCGCGAAATGGCACCAACCATATATGGCTCGCCCATGAATTTTCCCCTTTTTGCAAATGAATAAGAAGCAACCTCTTCATTAAGATGCTTTTTGTATTCTTCTATTTTGAAGGAAATGCCGTCGGAAGACACAATTTCATTTCCATAAACGCCGTAGCCGTCGTAGGGCTTTATCGAAAGATGTCTTCTTTTGCTGTTCACATAATCAGGATACTTATACTCTGCAAAAAAATTGACGGCGTCTATCGCCTTTTGCAGCCCTTCTTCTGCCATCTTTTCTATCTTCTCCATTTTTTCTTTTGACGGCACTTTCCCGAAGCCGCCCACTATTGCATTTTCGGGATGTATCGACCTGCTTCCAACCGCCGTCTGTATTTCGGCGCCCACATCCTTCAAAAATATTCCGTCCTTCACCATGCCGCCTCCGCCCTTGCGCGCAACCTCGAAGGCGTCCGGATAGCCGAGGTAGTCAGGTACGACAAGAAGGTAAAGATGGAGCGCATGGCTCTCCACCATGTTCCCGAGATAGAGCAAATCCCTCAGCTTTTTGGTCTGCTCAGATGGCTGTATGCCCAGAGCATTTTCAACTGCCTCTATCGGCGTTAATTTGTGAGGTGTACAGCAGAACGAGCATATCCTGGGGAATATTGCCACTGCTTCATCATAATTTTTGTTTTTTGTTATGAGTTCGAAAAATCTGGGCCCCTCTGTAACAACCATCTTTGCATTTATGCCGTCTTCTCCTATATCAACTTCTATCCCTGCCTTACCCTCGATGCGGGCGAGATGGTCCACCTGGATTTCTTTTGTTATCTTCATTTAATCCCCGTAAATTTTATCAATCATTTCATTCAAACCTTCATATCTGGATGCGAATATTGCCATCCTTTTCTTAACATATTCCTTATCCATTCCCCTATCCCTGAAACTCATTGCCAGGGAATCAAACCATGAAACATCCGAAACAGGACCCCTGCATCCAATGCACGGAATTCCATATTTAATGCATCTGGCATCGCACCCTGCAACAGTAACAGGACCGAGGCATGGCTCTCCTTTCTCTATCAAAATGCACGGGTTTCCCGCTCTCCTGCATTCTGCGCACACAGGATAATCCTTCTCCTCTGGCCAGCTTCCAATGGCAAACGTCGCCAGATAATACATTATTTCTTCTTCCTCAGGAGGGCATCCGGGAAGGCGATAATCAACCTTCACAAATTTATCCAGCGGCTGGGCAATTCTCCCGTTATAATCCATCTTTTTATCGCCGTAGACGGTTTTGAATGCTTCCTCATAACCTATCCCTTCACTGAAAAGAATGCTCTGCACGCCGCCGTGAATGGCACATGAGCCGATGGCTACAAGCACGTCGGCATTCTCCCTTATCATCCTCAATTCTTTTTCATCCTCATCGGTGCTAACGCTGCCCTCCACAAAAGCAACGTCAACATGCTCTATTTTGCCAGCGCTGGAAAGCATGTAGAAGTACTTGATGTCAAATTTTTCCGATACATCAAGTATCCTTTTTACAACTGCCATGCTCAACTGGCACCCGTAGCACGAGGTCAAACCATGTATTCCTATTTTCATTTTATCACTATATCAAACCAGGGGTTGAAATTATGTCATAATACCCGAACACAGGACCGTCGATACATATGTACTTCAGGAAAGTTGAAGAGCCTGCAATGCAGTGCCCGCATTTCCCCACGCCGCACTTCATTCTTCTCTCAAGAGTGACATATATCTTGTTCGGGTCATATCCTGCCTCAATCAATTTTTCGAATATGCTTCTGTATGCCTGCGGTGGACCACAAACAGCAACACACGAATTTTTGGGATCCGTATTTGCATCTTTTATGTGTTCCTGAGCCCTCCCCACCCTTCCGGGCCATTCAGGATCGCGTGTAACCGTCTGTATGATTTTTATATTTTCTGCTTCGGCAATATCCCTCATCGCCTCAAGTTCTTTTCTGAAAAGCAGCTTATCTCCGTAGCGGGCGCTGTTTATAACCGTGATGTTACCAAACTTCCATCGGTTGTCCACGGCATACATGAATACAGAGCGCAGGGGAACCATTCCTATGCCTGCAGCAATCAGCAGTATGTCAGAATGTTCAAATTCGTCCATTGGGAATCCATTGCCATACGGCCCCCTTATGCCGACACAATCGCCCGGCTGCAATTTATGTATCATCGAAGTCACTTTGCCCACTTTCTTTATGCACAGCTCGAAAAAGCCCCGCCTCATGGGGGAAGAGCATATCGATATTGGCACCTCTCCCACTCCTGGCAGCGCAACCTGAACAAACTGCCCCGGTATAAAGCTCCATGACTCTGCAATATCAGAATCCTCGAATCTGAGGAGGAAGAGTTTCTCCTCATCAGTGAGAGAATACACCCGAAGGAGACGGCATTTGTAAAGGCTGTAGACGTTATCACTGCTCTCCATGTGCCACCTCCCCTACAACGTCCCTTATTTTTATAAGATTTTTCAAAAAGTCTATGCCTGCAGGGCAGAAGTATGTGCAGTTGCCGCATCCCACGCAGTATGAAGTTCCGAGAGGATAAAAATATGCATTTTTGCAGACATATCTGTTGATAAACCTGTCTTTTTTCGTCTCCCTGAAGTTATGACCGCCAGCCACCAGTCCGTGGCTTCTGAACTGGCATGAATCCCAGAATCTGATGCGCTTTCCATGTTTGCCATCTATGTCGGGCAGATCCTGAACGTCATAGCACCTGCATGTGGGACATGTCATGGTGCAGTTTCCGCACCCGAGGCATTTCTCGCTTTCTTCGTCCCAGAGAGGACTGTTTTCCGTCAGCTCGAGAATGTAACGCAGGTTGTCAAAGCTGCCCTCGTATTTGAACATCTCGTGCCTTTTTTTCTCGAACTTCTTGAAATTCTCTATGTCATCATTGCTGACTTCCTCGAATATGTCCATATTTTCGTCCACTATCTCATGGCCCCTCTCGCTGCCAACCCTTATGAGGTAGCCATCTGGCAGCTCATGCAAAAACAAATCAAAACCAATATCAACAAAATCTGTGCGGCGCAGATTGCAGAAGCAATATTCATCTGGAAGACAGCTTATTCCTATTATTATTCCTGCCTTTCTCCTGGCAGCATAATATTTGTCCGGGTATTCGTTTAGGTAAACGCCGTCAAGTATGCGTAATGCAACAATACTGCATGCGTGCAGACCAAAAAGCACAAAAGGTTTTACGTCCCCCATGGTCTCGGTATATTCCCCCGTTTCCATGTCAAATTCGAACATTTCATGCTTTGGAGGAATGAAATATTTTTTTGCAGGTGTAATTGTTCTATTATAATTGAATTCGACCTGGCTGATGTCCTCCACTTTCCTGTAATCATAAAATTTTTCCGATATTTTTTGCGGAGCGTAAAGGTCGCCATAGTTCGATATCCTGCCCAAAAATTCGTCAATATTACGGCTGCCAAGCTTTAAATATCGCATTTAAGGGAGTATGCGTTCTGGATATATATTAATTATGGGGTATTGCTTCAGGCACGCCAAACCGCCCACGAATAAACTTTTTAACCATGGCGGCATATTTCACGGGAGAAAATGATGGAAAAAGAGATAAGACGGATACTTGAAGACCTGCACTCAAAAAAAATAAGCGTCGAGGAGGGAATGAAGGAGTTGCGCTATCTTCCTTTCATCGACCTTGGATACGCCAAAATTGATTCCCACAGAAGGATGAGGACAGGCATACCTGAGGCAATATTTGCCCCGGGGAAATCAAAGGAGCAAATAGCGGACATAGTCAGGAAAACGGCAGGCAGGGACATAATATTCATAACAAAAGCAGATGAAAGTATATACGAAGAGGTCAAAAATTTTGGCAATGTCTCATACCACAAAGAGTGCAGAATGATAATTATAGGGAAAAACGAAGCAAATGGCAAGAAAGAAAATTACAGAGGATATGTGGCAGTGGCAAGCGCAGGCACAGGGGACATACCTGTTGCGGAAGAAGCAGCCGTGACAGCCGAAACCCTTGGAAGCGAGGTAAAAAGGGTATATGACGTGGGAGCTGCAGGGATACATCGCCTCCTCGATTTCAAGGATGTTTTTTTTAATGCAGATGTGATAATTGCAACAGCAGGCATGGACGGTATCCTGCCGGGAGTCATATCCAGTCTATTTCCTGCTCCTGTCATTGCATTGCCTACAAGCGTTGGCTATGGAACGGGAATTGAAGGGCTTGCCGCCATGCTCACAATGCTGAACAGCTGCTCTCCCGGCATGGCGGTTGTGAACATAGACAACGGCTTCGGCGCAGGAGTTTTCGCACATAAGATAAATAGGAAAATAAAGCAAATTTAATATTGCATGACTGCATTTAAGACGGCAAAATGGAGTTAAAGAGAGAGCTCGGCTTGAAGGAAGTTGTTGCAACTGTTGTAACCGCAGTTATCGGCGGCGGTTTGTTCATCTCAACAGTTCAGATACAGAGTAAGGTGGCGGTCGGCTCCTCCATAATATTCTCATATATAATTGCAGCAATCCCTGCATTTTTTATGGCCCTCTGTTATGCCGTGCTGTCATCCACCCTTCCTTCCTCGGGAGGGGAGTATGTGTTTGTCAGCAGGATAGTTGACCCGTTTATAGGATTTATAGCAACATGGGCAAGATGGTTTGCCATGATAGCGACCATTGCGGCAATGGCTGTCGGCGACATGGTTCTTATAAACAACTTTTTCGACATATTGAAAATGCATGGTGTTTCATCTTTCATTTCCTCTAATATCACAGCCATTTCGATTACCCTCGTAATCATATTTCTGCTGGTGAACTATATCGGGGTCAAAACCTTCGGCAGGATACAGACCGCAATGTTCGTGCTGCTCATAATAGGCATTCTGGCATTTATTGTGGTTGGCCTGCCAAAAGTAAGTATGAGCAACATAAATTATTCCATGGACATGAATTTCTCGGATATTGCAAAGGCGAGCAGTCTGATATTCTTCAGCTATCTGGGATTTGCGGCTATTGCCAACGCAGGCGGAGAAATAAAAAATCCGGAAAAAACACTTCCGAAAGGAATAATGATATCGATGTTTATGATAGCAGGAATATACATTCTCGTCGCTTTGATAACTTACGGCACAATGTCACCCTCTTTTTACTCCTCATATGATTTCTCCGCAGGTTCTGTTCCTGATGCAGCGTCACACTTTCTTCCTGCATCCATAGCGGTTGTGGTTGCATTTGCTGGTTCAATAGCCATAATTTCAGACATAAATCCTAATATACTTGCTTCCTCCCGTCTGTCATTTGCATGGGCAAAGGATAACATAGTGCCCCAAAAACTGGCAGAGCTGAATAAATACGGCGTTCCGAAGTGGACTTTACTGATAAACGGGATTATGGCAATATCCATAATTTTACTTGCAAAGCAGTTTATGAACGCGGTCATGATGATAAACATGGCAATCCTGCTTATTTACATCGCAATATCCATATCTGCCTTAATTCTTCCCTACAAGCATCCGGAGATATATGAAAAAGCGAAATTTAAATTCAGAGGGATGTGGGTTGTAGCATTGCTGGGCATGCTCACCTCCGCTCTGTTTTTCGGGTACATACTCCGCCTTCCGGACGCAATGCCGGGCTTCATTTTGCTGCTCGTATGGACAGGCATAGGCGGTGTTGTTTATGTGCTAACCCTTGAGCACCACCAGATGCACTGGAGGCTTTTCAAGGAGGAGAAGAAGGAGAAGGAGAAAGCAGATAAAGAAACCATAAAGGAAATGGTGAAGAAGGAAGGAAAGCAGGATACATCTGACTCCAGATGAGGGGGTTTGCGCAGATTCTTCCCATCTCATTAAATTGAAAGGCTATTAAAAACGATTTTATACACATCTCGTATTTAGAATACATGAAAAGAAAATTTGTTATTGTTATGGCTGTAATGCTAATAGGCATTTTGGGTTCCGCTCCGCTATCCGGCGTTTATGTGCAGAAAATGGTGTCAGATGAAACTGCGAGCAGCAGCGGGGCAGTGAAAAACAACAACGGATATGACTTTTTGATTATCACCCCCTCTGAATTTGCACTGGCTTTGCAGCCCCTTATTTTACATAAAGACAGCCATGGTGTGCAAACAATTCTTGTCACGTTGGATGAAATCTACAACAGCAACTACTTCCCCGTTCAGGGAAGGGACGATGCTGAGAAAGTGAAATACTTCATTAAAGATGCGGTGGAGCAGTGGGGAATAAAGTATGTCATGCTTGTTGGTGGAAGACACGGGGGCTTGCTGAAAGAAAAATGGTGGTGTCCTGTGCGTTATGTCCATTTGGATGACAAAAGCAACTGGGAGGTAAGCTATCTCAGCGATCTTTACTTTGCGGACATATACGACTCCGAAGGACATTTTTCCTCATGGGACAGCAATGGGAATGGCATATTCGGAGAATGGAAGGGCAATAAAGCAGAAGATGGCCCCATAGATTTGAAGCCAGATGTATATGTCGGCAGGCTTGCATGCAGAACAGAGAAGGAAGTTGAAGTGATGGTCAATAAAATAATAGAATACGAGAATACCACCTATGGCCAGGACTGGTTCAACAAAATGGTGGTTGCTGCCGGCGATACCTACCCCGAATATCCGACGAACGAGGGCGAGCTTGGAACACAGCAGGCGCTTGACTGGATGCCAGGATTCACGCCAATAAAACTCTGGACTTCCACGGGAACGCTCACAGGAGAAGATGATGTGATAAATGCAGTCAGCCAGGGATGCGGCTTCCTCTTCTTCGACGGGCACGGCAATCCGATGACATGGGCAACCCATCCTCCAGGAGACGGCGATACGTGGATAGACGGACTTAAAGTGCAGGATATGAAGAAGCTCTCAAATGACGGAAAATATCCTGTTTGCGTTGTCGGCGGCTGCCACAACAGCCAGTTCAATGTCAGCGTGCTCAATTATCTGAAGCTGTACGAAGGCATATGGAACTGGTATGAACATCTGTATAAAGGAGAAACAAGCTATGAGTGTTTCAGCTGGTGGCTTACCAGCGAGGAAGGCGGCGGAAGCATAGCAACGACAGGCTACTCGGGGCTTGGCTATACAAAGGAGGATAAAAATTTCACGGGAGAGGCAAGCGAATGGATAGATACACACTTCTTCTGGGAGTACGGAATGAACGGAACAGATATCCTGGGCGAGATATGGGGCAAGGTAATAGACGGATATCTCAACACATATCCGATTGACTGGAATCAGCCGGCAGGGAGTTTCACCTCAATAGATGCAAAAACAGCCCAGGAATGGATATTAATGGGAGACCCGACGCTGAAAATAGGGGGCTATCCCTAATCTCTTTTCCACACAAAAATTTTTATTTCATGTGTGGTTACACATCAAGTTTTTGAGGTGATAGCATGAAGAACAAAATGTTGGAGCAAATCTGCATGAATCTACAGAATCTTAACGAAGATGTATCTGTGCCAAGAAATATAAGAAGAGGGGCAAAAGAAGCCCGGGAAATTCTCATGAATAGTGAGGAATCTATAGATGTGAAAGTTGCATCGGCCATTTCCATACTTGACGAGCTTGTGAACGACCCGAATGTGCCTATCCACGGAAGGACAGCCATATGGAGCATAATGAGCCAGTTAGAGAGCCTGAGTTCCATTAAAAATTAGCATAGCTGAATTAAAAAAAGAAAAAAGTGGGAGAGAATTTATGCTTTCTTGAGGAACGGCAGACCTGTTCTCTTGTTGACTTTGACTGTATATCCGTCCGGCTTATCTATCGGCTTTCCGCTCTTCGGCTTTCTTGCACTGAAGAAATATATGGTCTGTATTCTTCCTCCCTTGAGTTTCACATCCCTTGTAAAGAGGGTGTACTCCTTTCCCTTGCTTTTATATTTAAATGCCATTATTATCGCCTCTTATCTTGTATATCTTATGAGAATTTAAAACCTTCGATATTTTTTGGGCGTTTTCGAGTGCTAAAGGAGAAAAATCACCAAAAAAATAAAAAACCCAGTAATTACAAATATTATCCACACTATGTAGGCAATAGTAACTCTTCGTGTCCATTTTGCCTTTTTTTCAGGCGTATCAAAGAACTTTCCGAGTATGGGATCTTCTTCAATCATGCTGCTCCATGAACGTCTTCATCCTCTTTCTTCTGAAGAAGTCCTCCCTCTCCCTTTCCTCCAGTTGCCTTTCTATGTATGCTATCGTGCCCTCCAGTTTTGGTATGAAAATATGCTCAAGAGCGTTGACACGTCTCTTTGTCTTCTCTATTTCCTTCCCGAGTTTCTGTATGCTCCCCTCTATGCCTGCAACTTCAACTATGGCATCCAGCGCCTCTTTTCCCCTGTTTATCGCTTCGTATAGATTTGAAGTTGTATCAAGCATGCCGTAGCTTGCAATAGCCCTGTCTTCTATGCTGAAATTTATTATCGGTACTCCCATGATATTTTTTTTCTCCGCTTTTATATCCCTGCCTTCCTTTATTCCCTCAGCAAGAGCCCTCACCTGCCTTTCTCCCATGAGCATTTCCGCTTCTATGAATGATTCGAATGCCTCCTTTATTTTTCTCTCCATTTCCTCCCTTTTTTCCTTCCTGTTCTTTATGATTTCGAAGAAATTGGATATGAGAGCATCTCTTTTCTGTGAAAGGAGTTCATGCCCTTTGACTGCAAGAAGCCTGCGCTTTCTTATTTCAAGCAACTGCATTCTTGTGGGCTTTACCCCTTCCATTATTTCCTTTGCCATCGAATCACTTCGGGTAATACTTCTCTATATATTTCTCGTCTATTTTCTTCAGCTCATCTTTCGGAAGCATTGAAAGCAGTTCCCATCCGAGGTTGAGCGTCTCTTCAAAAGAGCGGTCCTCCTCCTCCCCCTGCGCCACAAACCTCTTCTCGAACTCATCTGCGAACTTGAGATACTGTTTGTCCCTCTCTGTTAACGCTTCCTCTCCGACAACAGCCACTAAATCGCGCAAATCGCAGCCCTCCGCATAAGCGGAATAAAGCTGGTTTGATAGCTGGTGGTGGTCTTCCCTTGTCCTTCCCTTTCCAATTCCCTCTGCCATGAGACGGGACAAAGCAGGCAGGACTGCAATAGGCGGATATATGCCCTTGTTCTGCAACTCCCTTGACAGAACAATCTGCCCTTCCGTGATATACCCCGTCAGATCAGGAATGGGATGCGTTATGTCGTCATCAGGCATTGTGAGTATTGGAATCTGGGTTATGGAGCCCTCTCTTCCCTGTATACGCCCCGCCCTCTCGTATATCTGCGCAAGGTCTGTGTACATGTATCCGGGATAGCCCCTCCTTCCTGGCACCTCCTCGCGGGCAGCCGCTATTTCTCTCAGCGCTTCGGCATAATTTGTCATGTCAGTGAGAATGACAAGAACATGCATTCCCTTGTCAAATGCAAAGTATTCTGCCACTGTTAGCGCCATCTTCGGAGCTATGAGGCGCTCTATCGCAGGGTTGTCAGCAAGGTTGAGGAAAAGAACGCTTCTTTCTATTGCTCCTGTCTCCTCGAAGTCATGCATGAAGAAATCTGCCTCCTCTGCGGTTATGCCCATTGCACAGAAAACGACAGCGAAATTTTCCTGGCCGCGAACTTTCGCCTGACGTGCTATTTGAGCTGCAATCGTGTTGTGGGGCAGGCCGGAGCCCGAAAATATGGGCAGTTTCTGTCCCCTTACAAGCGTATTCATCCCGTCTATGGTTGAAATGCCTGTCTGTATTGGGTCGCGGGGATACTCCCTTGCAGACGGATTTATCGGGGAGCCGTTCACATCCCTCATCTCCTCTGGTATGGGAGACGGAGAGCCGTCTATGGGGCGTCCCACTCCGCTGAACACTCTTCCCATCATGTCAACTGTAACGCCTACTTCCATGGGCTTTCCCGTGAATCGCACGGACGTGTCTTTTGTATCAAGCCCTCTCGTCCCTTCGAAAACCTGTATGACAGCCTTTCCTTCTCCCACCTCCAGAACCTGCCCCAGCCGTTTCTCTCCTTCGGACGTTGTTATTCTGACGACTTCGCCGTATCCAACATCCTTTACTCCTTCAACAATCATCAGCGGGCCCGAAACCTCGCTTACCGTTGTATAAACAATTCCTTCCATTTTATCCCTCCAGCTCCTTAAATTCCTTTTCCATTTCCTTCTCTATCTCCTTGAAGCGCTTCTCCCATTCCTCATTTGGCACCGTCTTCATTCTTGCTATGAGAGTCCTGCATTTCAACTCTCTTATCCTCTCGAAGTCATGCCCCGAAGATGCAAATTTGCTGGCAAGGTCATAAAATTTAAGCATGATACGGAGCATCTCATACTGCTTATTTGCAGGGCAGAATGTATCGACGTCATGATATGCATTCTGCTGAAGGAAATCCTCCCTTATTATCCTCGCCCCTTCAAGAACAGCTTTATCAGAAGGCGGCAAAGCATCAGGCCCCACAAGGCGAATGATTTCCTGCAACTCGTTCTCTCTCTGGAGCAATGCCATCGCCTTATTTCTCAATTCCAGCCAGTCCTTGCCTACATTGCTTTCCCACCATCCTCTAACCCTGTCAAGGTAAAGAGAATAGGAACGAAGCCAGTTTATTGATGGAAAATGGCGACGGTCAGCCAGATCAGAGTCGAGAGCCCAGAAAACTTTCACAATGCGCAGCGTGTTCTGAGTGACAGGCTCCGAGAAGTCACCACCAGGAGGCGAGACGGCCCCTATGATAGAAACAGAGCCCTCTCTATCATTCGAGCATATTGCTTTAACCCTGCCAGCTCTTTCATAAAATCCTGCAAGGCGCGAAGCGAGATATGCAGGATAACCCTCTTCTCCCGGCATTTCCTCAAGTCTGCCACTTATTTCTCTCAGAGCCTCTGCCCATCTGCTGGTCGAATCTGCCATCAGGGCAACATCATATCCCATATCCCTGTAATATTCTGCGAGAGTTATGCCTGTGTAGACAGACGCCTCCCTTGCCGCAACAGGCATGTTCGAAGTGTTTGCTATAAGTATTGTGCGGTTCATGAGGGGCTGCCCTGTTCTGGGGTCTTTCAGCTCGGGAAAATCGCGCAAAACTTCCGTCATCTCATTTCCTCGTTCGCCGCATCCGATGTATATAATTATGTCTGCATCGCTCCATCTTGCAAGTTGATGCTGCGAGACGGTCTTTCCAGTCCCGAAGCCGCCCGGGATGGCTGCGGTTCCGCCCTTTGCCATCGGAAAGAAAGTGTCGAAAACACGCTGCCCGTTTATGAGAGGCAACGTAGGCGGAAGCTTTTCCTTAAAAGGTCTGCCTATCCTGACGGGCCACTTCTGGAGCATCTTGACCTCCACTTCTTTGTTTCCGACTTTGAGAACAGCAACAGTATCCTCAACAGTATGCTTTCCTTTGCTTATGCTCTTCACAACTCCCTCTTCTATATCAAGGGGAACCATAACGCGGTGCTCTACAACAGGCGTTTCCTGGACAACGCCAAGCACGTCTCCTGCTCGAACATGCTCGTTTTTCTTTACAGCAGGCTTGAACTCCCATTTCTTTTTTTTATCAATCGATGACGTCTCCACACCTCTTGCAATGAAATCCCCCGATTTTTTCATAATATCGGGCAGAGGGCGCTGGATGCCGTCATAGATGGAGGTTATCAAACCGGGAGCAAGCTCCACGGAAAGGGGCATTCCCGTATTGATTACCTTATCGCCGGGTTTCAAGCCCGTGGTATCCTCATAAACCTGAATTGTGGCAGTATCTTCTTTCAACTCAATGATTTCCCCTATAAGTCCTTCATCCCCCACCCTCACCAGGTCATACATCTTTGCTCCTCTCATCTCCTTTGCCTTCACAACAGGCCCGGCCACATTGTATATTTTTCCTTCTTTCATTTTATCCCTCA
>JAGGSL010000067.1 GCA_021159125.1 Thermoplasmata archaeon | reverse complement strand
ATATATATGTTTTCGAAATAAAATATATAAATATATATAAAAAATATAGATTATTTAAATAAAAATAAAAATATATAAAAGTCAATTGCATTTCATATCATGGAAATAAGAAAAATACAGATGACAGGAGGTGCATCCTTCATCGTTTCCCTGCCAAAGGGATGGGCAAAGTCTCAGGGAATTAAGAAGAATGATAGTGTTGGCATAATTGCCAGGAATGACGGCTCTCTTTTACTCATGCCAAAGATAAGCAGCGAGCAGATGCAGAGGGAGAAAGAATTTGATGTCAGCAGTATTGAGAAACCCATATATTTATTCAGAATGCTTGTGGGCGCTTACATAGAAGGGTATAATGTTATTGTCGTAAAATCAAGGGATAGAATGTCTCCTTCACTCAGCAAAATGGTGAGAAAATTCGTGAGGGGCATGATAGGACTCGAGATTATAGAGGAGACATCAAATTCAATAACAATAAAGGATTTGCTGAACCCCGCAGAAATGCCCTTTGACAAGGCAATCAAAAGGATAAGCTCAATTGTAAGCAATATGCATAAAGACGCCCTATTTGCTTTGCGCCATGGTGATGAGGCACTGTCAAGAGACATAATTGCGAGGGATGATGAGGTTGACAGATTGCACTGGCTTATCTCAAGGCAGTACAATGCGATATCAAAAAATGCACTGCTCGCCGAACCGCTGGGTCTGTCGTCCAAAAAAATAGCCAACTACTCACTCATAAGCAGAATTATAGAGAGAATAGGCGACCATGCTGTTGCCATATCGAAAAATAACATTAATCTGATGGGGGAGAAACTGGAGGGAAGCATTATCGATTTGATTTTATCTGCTGGCGACACTTCGGTCAAAATTTTCAATGATAGCATGGGGGCATTTTTTGGAGAAGACATAGGGGCTGCCAACAAAAACATTGAACGTATATCGTCGCTGGTAGCAAAATGTGAGGAGATAGGCAACATTGCTCTCAAACAGAAGGGGAAAAAGGCGCTTTCCATTGGCTACATTAGCGAGAGCATAAGAAGGGTGGGCGAGTATTCGGGTGACCTGGCGGAATATGTCATAAATTATCTCGTGTGATATGATTGAAAATGAAGAAAAAATAAAAAAGCGAAAAAATATTTGTATTCAACACTGCAGAATTGCGTTAAACTCAGAATATCCGAAGTTTTTGTTCTCATAACCCCTCCATTATAAAGTTATGGCGAAATAATTTCCGTACTCTACAATTCTTAAATTTCCTCAATATTTAAATATTCTTTCTGCATTCCCAGCCTCATGGATTGGGTAGGCGTTATACCGCTTGTTGCAGGTGTTGTTGCAATCCTTGTTGCCGCATATCTGGCATATTTTGTTTCTTCCAAATCTCCGGGCAACAAAAGGATGAAAGAATTGATGAACAGCATACACAGGGGAGCGATGACTTTCCTGAACGAGGAATACAAAATCATATCCATTTTCGTAGTCATTGTCATGGCTGCGCTTCTGGCAATGTCATTCTACACAGACATGCCATGGGAAGCATCCATATCATTCCTCGTTGGCGCCATATTCTCCGCTCTTGCTGGGAACATAGGCATGCGCATTGCGACCAAATCTAATGCAAGGGCTGCCGAAGGAGTGAAAAAAAGCTTCGGCAACGGCTTGAGAATAGCGTTCTCATCAGGCGCAGTTATGGGTCTTTCCGTTGTCGGGCTTGGCATAATAGGCGTTTACATTTTTTACCAGGCATTCATTGACCATGCTTCTCTATCGAGCATTCTCTTCGGCTTTGGCTTTGGGGCAAGCAGCATCGCCCTTTTTGCCAGAGTTGGGGGCGGCATTTATACAAAATCAGCAGATGTGGGCGCAGACATAGTGGGAAAAGTGGAAGCTGGCATTCCGGAAGATGATCCCAGAAATCCTGCTGTTATTGCGGACAATGTGGGCGACAATGTTGGTGATGTCGCAGGAATGGGCGCAGATTTGTTCGAATCATATGTTGATTCCCTAATCGCTTCAATAACGCTTGCAATACTTGTCGGATATGCCGCCACTGCACCAGAAACAGTATATCCTCTCCTCATCGCAGGAATAGGCATATTTTCCTCGATTATAGCCCTCACATTTGTCAGGAGCGAGAAGAACGCATACACTGCCATGAGGAACGGTCTTTTCGGCTCTGCAATAATATTTGCCATTCTTGCGTTCATAGCAACGTATTACACAATGCCTTCTCTCAATCCTTTCTACGCAATATTCGTGGGGCTTGTGGACGGCATAATCATAGGGCTTGCTACTGAATACTTCACATCAGACCAGCGTACTCCTGCAAAGAAAATAGCGGAGGCAGCCACAACAGGTGCAGCAACCGAGATTATACAGGGCCTTTCCATAGGAATGATGAGCGTATTCATTCCAATACTCTCAACAGCAGTTGCAATGATTATCGCCTATAATTATTACGACGTTTACGGCGTTGCTCTTGCCGCTGTGGGAATGCTTTCCACGCTCGGCATCTCCCTTGCCACAGACTGCTACGGGCCTGTTGCTGACAATGCTGCGGGAATAGCCGAAATGGCTGAAATGGGTGAGGATATCAGAAAGAAGACGGAAAGCCTTGATGCTGTTGGAAACACCACGGCTGCAATGGGGAAGGGTTTTGCAATTGGCTCTGCTGCGATAACCGCACTGGCGCTTGTCTTCACATTTGTCAAGTCGGTGGAGAATGAGGGTATAGCGGTCAATATCTCTCTCACGCAGCCTGAAGTCATGGCAGGTCTGTTCATAGGGGCAATGCTTCCGTTCATTTTCTCCGCTCTGACGATGGGTGCTGTCGGAAGGGCTGCAGAGAAGATGGTTGATGAAGTCAGAAGGCAATTCAGAGAGCTGGGCATTC
Source organism: Thermoplasmata archaeon (assembly GCA_021159125.1). Lineage (GTDB taxonomy): Archaea > Thermoplasmatota > E2 > UBA202 > DSCA01 > VBQP01. The sequence continues at coordinate 9,571 of JAGGSL010000067.1, read as the reverse complement.
TAAAAGGCGAGGGAAAGCCTGACTATGAACGGTGCGTCAAGATAGCGACAAGAGGAGCATTGAGGGAAATGATTCTGCCGGTTGTTATCGCAGTTGTAACTCCCCTCATTATAGGTATATGGAGCATTGGCGCCCTTGTCGGTCTGCTTTCAGGCGCCACAGCCAGCGGCTTCCTGCTTGCGATATTCCTTGCAAATGCAGGTGCTGCATGGGACAATGCAAAGAAATACATCGAGTCAGGCAACTTCGGCGGTAAGGGAAGCGACGCCCACAAGGCTGCGGTGGTTGGCGATACAGTTGGCGACCCGTGCAAGGATACTTCCGGGCCATCGCTCAACATACTCATAAAACTCATGTCCATCGTATCGCTTGTGTTCCTGCCACTGTTCATCAAATTCCTGTAGGATAAAAAATTAAAGCATTTGCCTTATACAATAATGTGGCAATAGACGGAAAAGTACTGCTTCGCAGGAAGGCAAATCTGCGTTCAGGGAAGACAAGGGCGATAGGAACATTTTTTGTGACATCTGCCAAGCTCTCCTTTCAACCGCTTGCAGGCAAAAGAAGCATAGACATTCCAATAAGCAAAATAACAGATATGAGCATTGTAGGAAAAATATACAAAAAAATGAGCATAACGGCTGAGGGAAAGCATTATCTCTTTTACATGAAAGAAGCGGCAGATGTTATGTCACTCATAAATACTCTGAAGAACCGAATTCTTAACCGTTAACCATATTCCTTATTTTTTCAATTGCGCCGTCTGTATTGAATGGAATCTCATCGCAGTTTAAACCGGAACTTTCAAGCATTTTGAAAAGACGGGCAACAAGAGGCACATCAAGGTTTGCCTCCTCAAGCAACTTTTCGTCCATGAGCACATCCCTTAAATTTCCCTCTGTTATGTTTTCCCTGTCGATAACAAATATCTTTTCTGCAATTTCAGGAAGCATCTCCATGTCATGCGTGGCTATGACTATTGTTTTTCCCCCATCTTTTAACTTTTTGAGCAGTTCCACAAACTCTTTCCTGCTTTTCGGGTCAAGGTCTGCGGTCGGCTCATCAAGCAGCAGCACGTCAGGAGACGAAACAAGGACGGTTGCGATTGCCGCCTTTCTTTTTTCGCCGCCGCTCAGTTCGTAGGGATGCTTCTCAGCAACATGTTCCAGCCCTAAAAATTTGAGCGTATCACTCACTTTGCTTTCAACCTCGTCCATGCTCATGCCAAGATGAATCGGCCCGAATGCAACGTCATCATGCACAGTTGACGAGAAAAGCTGCACGTCCGGATCCTGAAAAACAATGCCCATTTTTTTTCTCACCTCGTACATCTTCTTCACATTGCTTATCATCTTCCCGTCAATTTTTTTGCCAAAAATCTTTACCTCGCCGGAGGATGGTGCAAGCAACCCTCCCATGATGAGAAGCAGCGTGCTTTTACCTGCGCCGTTGGGTCCTGCGATTGCGACGCTTTCACCTTCAAATATTTTTGCTGTTATGTTTTTGAGCGCTTCTGTTCCGTCGGGATATGTGTATGAAACGTTATGCAGTTCTATTACGGGAGAAGGCATTGGACTACCTCCTGCCTTTCGCAGATAAGCATCGCTATTGCCAGAGATGTGCACAGCAGTAAAAAAAGAACGCTTTTTATGCTTATGCTTTTTTTCTTCATGCTCTGAGGTTCATTTCCGAATCCTCGCGCCAGCATTGCATGATATACCTTGCCGTTGAGAGAAAATGCTTTCATGAAAAGAGAGGCTATTATCGGAGAATAAAGCTTCCAGCTTCCCATGCTTTTTTCCTTTCCCATGACCCTGCTTTTTCGCGAGAGCAACATGTTCTTTACCATATCCAGGAGCAGAAATATATATCTGTATGACATGGAAAGAACAAGAACAAATACCTTCGGAAACTTGAGGTCATGCATTGATTCCACGGCATCATTCCATCTTGTTGTCAAAGTAATGAGAATTGCAAATGAGGAGGTCGCTGCAACTCTTGCTATCAATATTGCAGCTGCGTGGATACCTTCCTTCGTTACGGAAAGATGCCAGCTTTTTATTGCCATCAGAGTAAAAATTTCTTTTCCGGGAGTCACAACATTCAAAGTTGCAGGGAGGACTATGATGCCCGTGAAAAGAGGCACAAAAAACCACACGCGCGGTATAAAAAACGATAAGGGAATTTTGGAGGCGGCAGCAAGAATCATTGACAGGACTATAAAAAAAAGCAGCATATCAATCGTTTTTGCGTAAACAGCAGATATTATAAGAAACAGAAGGGCGATTATTTTTGCCCTGCCATCGATTCCCTGAAGCAATCCGTTCCTTTTTGCATATTTTTCGGAATATATCGACTGCTGTATGTAACCTATTGCGTTGCTCAGCGTTTTATCAATAAATTTGCTCATTATTCCCTTCGCCAGAGCTCTATCGCCTTTGCAACTCCCAGCACTGTTATAACGCTCATTACTATGCCGATTATCGCAGAAATCCAGTAACCGAGAGACGCCATGAGCTTGTTCTCCCATCCGGGCACATTGTAGTCGGGCAGGGGAGCGCCTCCGCTGCACTCTTTTGGCACCCATGTTGTGTTTCCATCGCTGACGCTACCCCACTCCCCCCAGGCATCCCCGTAATTCCATGTTATAAGGATACCCAGAGGCACTATCAAAACAAAAAAGCCTATTGCAATCCATGCCTTTTTCATCCACTCTTCCATTTTATCCCTCCGCAGGTGCTGCTTCGGCAAGCAAATCAGGGCGGTTTTTTCTAATATAACCCACAACCAGCGCCGTAACAACAGCAGCAACGGGGCCCGCCGTCGTTAAATGGGCGAACGCCATTGCAGGTATCGCAAGATTTAACCCGTAGGGGCAGTATCCTGGAGATATGTATGGCTGTATGCCGAATTCTATTGCGGCAGCTATCGCGGCAACATTTATGCCCACGTATGCGCCTATGCCTGCAGCGAGCATCTCCGAGGAAGGCTTATCTCCCAGAATTTTTCTCATGCCTCTGTAAACATAGTAGCCCACGAACGGCAGCACAAAAGCCATGTTGAAGCTGTTCGCTCCCAGGGCAGTTATGCCGCCATCTCCGAAAAAGAATGCCTGAATGACAAGGGCTATTGTGACGCCTATTACTGCCGCCCATGGTCCCAGCAGTATGGCAATTAAAGTGCCGCCTACCATGTGGGCTGTCGTCCCGTCAGGCACTGGCCAGTTAAACATCATTACAAGAAATGAGATTGCGGTAAGCATGGCAAGCACGGGAACAGATTTATCACCCAGCTTCTCTCTCGCTGCTTTTGCTGCCATCCACCATATTGGTATCATAACCAAATACATCACCCCGCATGTCAGGGGGCCCAGATATCCATCAGGTATGTGCATTTCCTCACCGTATTACTTTTTTTCAAAATCGTAATACAAAACTATTTTTAAAGATGTCGGTAATGTGGATGCTCAATCTGGTGGCCAATAAAGTTATTATGTCATAGTGCATTCAATAGTTATGGCACAAAAAATAACCATTTTTGTTGCCCTATTACTTATTATGCCAAGTTTGTTTGTGGTTTATGGCGCCACGATAGATGGGCACGAACAAAATTTTGTTGATGCAATACAGTCCTGCCGTGTCTATGCAGCACTAAAACCGCATGTTGTTGTTGCTTTACTTGATACTGGAATCAATCCTTATCATATGGTATTTAGAAGATGGAATATGACTCAACACCCGGTCTCCTTTATTGATGACTTCCCAAATGATACACCGGCTATCAACTTGACATTCGGCAGAGATTACGAGAGCGATGTTACAAAGGACAAAAATGTATGGGAAAAAGTGAAAGACAGAACTCTTTACTGGATTCCCGGAACAAATATTCTTGCCATAAGTTTTGGCAAATTTACCAAGGAAGGGCAGTACATACTCGATCAGCAGGGCCATGGAACCGGAACCGCATCTGTTGTTGCCCAGGAAAATCCAGATGCTCTCATCCTGATGATTCAAACAAGCGATGAAAACCTCACAGAAGCCTTGTCGTGGGCAGTAAATCAATCATGGATAGACATTATTTCTTCCCAATTTTTTTACAAGCGTAGCGTTACAGGTTCCTATCCTGCCTGGGAAGATTATCCAGAAATAGCCAAAAGAGGAGTGGAGAATGGGAAGATTATTATAAACGGTGCCGGAAACAGAAAATTACCACCATGGTACAGCAATGTTGCCGGTCCTCCATGGATTATCAATGTTGGAGGGGCAGAAAATTATTCCCATGGAATTGATTTAAAAGCAGCATGTTGTACTGATTATGTATCAAGTTTTACAAGAGTTATAGCAAATTGTAAGAACACTACTCATTATTGGATTGGAGGAGGAACAAGTTTATCGGCTCCTTCTGTAGCTGGAGTGTTTTCTTCCATATTGCTCAAGTTGAGGAGGGAATATAATTATTCTCATGGCATAATAAACAACTCCCTTGTGTATATCCCAGAGGAAGGAATAGAAATCACAAATCACGATATCAGAAACGCTGTTAACCATACTGCAGTATACTGGAACACGTTTCAATGGCGCCCCTGGAAATCTTTATGGTGGCAGCTTGAAGTGCCATGGAATCCGGGATATAATCCAGGGCCCATACTTGAGTTCTTAGTGAATGTTATAGCTGGATTTCTTATGAAGGAGATAGTGAGCTCAAATATCCCTGTGAATCCCGTGGCTCCGTGGCTGCAAATGGGATGGGGATTTGTGAATGAAAGTATTGTTGATGAGAGTGTGGATGTTTTACTCGGCAAGAAAGAAATGCCTGAAAAACCTGAGGGAGCGATAAGATATATGGAAAACATTTACCACATAAGACAGAAAATATGGAACGGATAAATATATGTGAAACATTTTTATATCCACAAAAATTTTATTACCAGAGGTTGTTTGATGTATAAAGAGGGGGAAAAATGAATTTAAAGCTGTTGCCGAAATTGGTCGTTTTTTCGATGGTGTCAATTCTACTATCCAGTAGTAGTGTGGCAAATATTTTTTATGTGGATTCTGATAATGCTGACATCCAATTTAAAAAATTGGATAATGGATTTGATACTCAAAATTCCTTTAAGCCACATGTTGTTGTTGCTGTTATAGATTCTGGAATAAACGTTTATCATGAAGTTTTCAGAAGATGGAATGAAACAGTGCATCCTTCTCGCTATATTGAAGGATTTCCTGAAGATGCAAAAGCAATCAATTTAACTTTTGGTGATGATTGGCATAGTAATTATGAAAAAGATAAAGAAATATGGGAAAGCTTGCAAGAAAAAAATTTGTACTGGTTTCCTCATACAAACATCATTGCCATATCTTTTGGGCAATCAACATGGTATGGAAAAGAAGGACCTGGAGATGCTATTTTAGATGACAATGGTCATGGAACATCTGCATCATCTGTAATAGCAAGGATGGATCCAGATGCAACAATCTTGATGGTTGAAACAGGAGGAAACAAACTTAAGGAAGCTTTGTCATGGACGGTTAACCAATCATGGATCGACGTTATTGATATTGAATTCGGTGTCTGGTATAAACCACGGTTATTCTTCTGGACAACCGTATGGTGGAAAGGATTGGAAGAAATTACTAAAAGAGGGGTAGAAAATGGAAAAATCATTGTTACAGGAGCTGGCAACAGACCATGGATAAATCCATGGTTGTCTTATGTAAGCGGACCTCCATGGGTGTTATGCATTGGGGGAGGAGAAAATTATTGTCGGGGTGTAAGTATCTCAGTTGCCAAAGGTGCAGATTATCTATCATCATTTACACAAGTAACAGCATATTTCCAAAGTACATCGGATTATTGGCCTACTTCTGGAACAAGTTTGTCCGTTCCTACAGTAGCAGGAACAATTTCTTCGATTATTTTAAAAGCGAGACAGGAATTGAATTATACCCATGGAATTAAAAACGGAGCATTGATTGATTTGCCAGAAAAAGCAATCAAAATAACAAACTGGGATATAAGGAATGTAATAAACCATACTGCTGTGTATTGGAATGCAAGTGACTGGAGTTTTTATGACTGGATATTTAAATGGCCCTATAGAAATGCTACATTCCCGCCCACCGGAGAACCTTTTCCATGGTGGTTTAAACTTCTATTGAGAAAAAGCACTTTAACTGTTCCTGTGAATCCCGTGGCTCCGTGGCTGCAAATGGGATGGGGATTTGTGAATGAAAGTATTGTAAATGAAACCGTAGACGTTCTGCTTGGAGAGAAAGAGATGCCTGATAAACCTCCTGCCGCCGTGAGTTATATGGAAAAGATTTATCATACCAGGCAAAAAATATGGGAATAAGCTAGGGTGAGGAAATTGCTAAGGAAAGAAAATCGCAAACTTTTTTTCGTGCTGTTGGCAGCTGCAATATTGCTTTTAATTTGTTATCCTATTTTCTTTGCTCCCTTACTTTTTGTTTTATTTGTCGGGAGTGAAATACTAATTTTCATAGAATTGATTAACCTCCTGAGAAGTTAAGCCTTCGATATACCGTAATTTGTGTCGGCCTCCTGCCGGGAAATCCCCGTCATTTACGGGGAGTGTGCATATGTCGTGGCAGGATGCATCTTTTGTGAGGACTAATTTCTTATATGCCTGATTATATTACTTCACGTGAAAAAGGAAGACATCAAAATTGCCATTCTTCGCATTGAGGGCACGAACTGCGAGGAGGAATCGTTCCGTGCTTTTGCAGAACTCGGAGTTCAGCCCGAATATGTTCATTTAAATGAGCTCATGCGAGACAGAAACAGAAGCATTTTTGATTACCAGGGCATTTTCATTCCAGGCGGATTTTCGTCAGGCGACTATGTGAGGGCTGGAGCCATATTTGCAGCACGAATAAAAGCGCTTATGATGGACGAACTCAAAAAATTTGTTGAGGGGGGCTATCCTATCATTGGCATTTGCAACGGCTTCCAGGTTTTGACGGAGCTGGGGCTGCTTCCTGCAATTGACGGAATAAGTGATGTGCCCGAGGCCGCTCTGGCAGTGAATGACTCGGACAAATTCGAATGCAGGCCAACGCTGCTGAGGCATGAAAGCGTATCGCCTCTCACATCTGAAGTGGAAAAGGGTGAGGTGCTGCTCATTCCGTCTGCCCACATGGAGGGCAAATTCATGCTGCCCGAAGGAAAAGAAAAAAAATATCTGGATAAAATGGAGGAAAACGGGCAGATTGTTTTCAGATATGTAAACGAAGAAGGAAAAGAGGCTGGCTATCCGTGGAACCCAAACGGCTCGATATCAAACATCGCGGGCATATGCAATCCTGAAGGCAATGTTCTTGGCATGATGCCGCATCCTGAGCGTGCCTTCCATTCATGGCAGCATCCGAAGCGGGGCGGCAGTGAGATAGTTAAAGGGAATGGGGAAGGAGATGGAAGGGCAATATTTGAGTCAATAGTTAAGTATATCGAAAGTTTATAACATGGCAGGGATGCGTTAAAATGGCAGGGAGAATTTCAGGCAATGAGGTGGTTATCGACAATCCTTCCGAGGCAATAAGGAATTACAACAAGGGATATTTCGGCAGAATGGTTGGCGAAACGCTCCATCTCCATCTCATCGAAGCCTCTTTTCTTGTTGAGATAGGAAGGGTTGAGGTGGAGAGGGACGGAAAAACAGTCACATTGAATGAGTTAATGGATATGGGCATAAAAGTCCATCCGAATTTTGAGATAAGTTATCTTGTTTTTAGAGATTTGCGGCAGAGAGGGTATGTTGTCAGGATCCCGCAGGACGGAGAGGATGGCTTTGATTTATACCCTCGAGGAGGAGCCCCTCATTCCCATTCCCCTACCTATCTGGTAAAGGCGATTTCCGAGCGCTCTCCTTTTTTAATACTGCGGATTTCTGATTGGGTTAACAGCATAGGGAAAAGAAAGCTTATGCTTGGTATTGCAGATGAGGAAGGCGATTTGACATATTACTCTGTAAAATTCTTCCGCATGAGGGGCAAGATGAAGGAAGAGGAATCGTACGAAGGCAACATAACCGTCATGGGAGACAGGAGCATGGTCTGGGATGAAGAGCTTTCAAAAAAACTTCAGGAGAATTTCATAGGAAGAACTTTTGAGGAAAATGTTGTGCAACTCTCTCTTATGGAAACCGCCTATCTGGTAGAGAAAGGAGCAACTGCCATGAAAGGAAACAAGAAGCTTTCGCTGAAAAGCTTCATAAAATATGCAAAAAAGATACAGCCAGACATAGAAAGAAGGCTTTATGCATATAAAGATTTGAGAAGCAGCGGCCTTATCCCGAAAACCGGATTTAAATTCGGCTCCCATTTCAGGGTTTACAGAGAGCACATCGGAGAGGGGCATGCTCCGTATCTTGTGCATGTCATACCTGAAAACTACAAGTCCACATGGACCGAGATAAGCAGGGCCGTGCGTCTTGCCAACTCCGTGAGGAAGCAGATGATTTTTGCTATCGCAGGAAGCGGGATAGATTACATACGCATAAAGAGAATGACGCCGTAGCAACGTTTTTAATGAATGCCATATTTTTACATAATGAAATTTAAGATAGCAATTGTCTCTCTCATTCTCATTGTGTCTTTAAATGCCATCCCGGCACATCAAATCAGCCATCCTTCTCTTTTTCATCCTGAAGGCAATTCCATAAACGAGAAAACAATAAGGATTGCGCTCTATGATTCAATATCTCCTTCTGTGAACCAGATGGAGGAAGCGCTGAACTACGAATGGGATGGGCAGAGCATGCATTACAAAATGGTGGTTGAAAGAGTGGACAGCTCGGAGGTTGTAGGTGGAAAACTCAATCCAGACAACTATGACATTCTTTTTGTAGGTGCAAGCGGCAGGCAATATTTCCAGGGTATCACAGAGAGATGGAAGGGGGCAATCAAAAATTTCATAAGAAACGGTGGTGGGTATGTCGGAATATGCGGCGGCGCGAACATTGTTTCAATGGGAATAGAGCATCCGCGATATTTTCTTGACAGGGTCATAAATAAAGCAGTTCTTGGCATCGTTCCTGTATATCTCAACGATGACCAGGATGAGGAGTGGCAGTATCTGTGGAAAGATACCGGGAAAGACCACATTCCCGTGAAGGTCAGCATCAAAAAAGACAGCATTATTTTTTCCGGATACGGGAATGAAAGCATATACATAACATACGGCGGCGGCGCAGGCATGTATCCGGCAGGCAAAAATTTCACTCCCATTGCATTTTTTGAAGAGGAGCCAATGGAAGTCGCACCATTGCATTACTACCGCTGGAACGGGGAAATTGTTGCAAATGTGACAACTGACATTAAAGGACAGATAGCAGGGATAGAGGCAAGCTACGGAAATGGGAAAATTATAATATTTTCCCCGCATCCTGAGATTCCTCCCATGATGAACGGAAGCATAAGGGAATTTTTCGGTTTCTCAATATATGGCATTCCTCGTTATGTTTACGAATGGAAAGGTGGAGAACAGACAGATTTGGATTACAACTGGTGGATTCTAAGGAGGAGTGCTGCAGTTGTTGCAGGCATCCCTG
>JAGGSL010000160.1 GCA_021159125.1 Thermoplasmata archaeon | reverse complement strand
CAGCAAAAAATCACATAAATTTAAATAATCTTTCTTTTTCTATTTAATAGATGGCGAGGAGAGGCATTGCTTTTGGTTTTGGGAGGTGGTGAGGGGCATGAACAGGGAAAAACAATGGAAGAAATTCTTGCCCATTACGAAAAGAAGAGAGAGAATATCATACCAATGCTCCAGGGCCTGCAGAGGGAAATCTGATATACATCTCACCCTCCCCTTCAGCACGCCTTCTGCATATGCTTCGATATTCATGAGGGCAATCATTGCTGATGTATGGATCGTACGTTTTTAATTTGATTGGGTTTGAAACAGCAAAAAGTTTAACAGCATGTTTTTCATTCCTCCCCATCTATGTTCGAGATAGTTGGCATATGGTTGTGGTGCATGTTTCCTCGTGTAAAAATATTCGGAGGCAAAATAACAGTTGTAACGAGCAAAGGAGGGTGGTAAAATAGAGGATTTGGAATACATTCGCACATATGAGAAAAGCCAGAGTTCTCTAATACCTCTGTTACAGGAAACTCAAAAAAAATTCGGTTATTTACCCAAAATAGCAATTCAAGAAATCTGTGACTATCTGGAGATTCCGTTGAGCAGAGCTTACGGTGTGGCAACTTTTTACTCGCAGTTTAGATTCGAACCGCTTGGAAAATATTTGATAAAGATATGCCATGGTACTGCCTGCCACGTGAACGGCAGTATAAAAATAGCTCAGGCGGTTATGGAAGAATTCGGCGTTCGGGAAGGAAAAACAACGGAGGACGGTCTGGTAACTCTAGAGAGGGTCGCCTGCCTTGGTTGTTGCAGTTTAGCACCTGTGATAATGATAAATGATAAAGTTTACGGGAAGCTGACACCAGATAAGGTTAGAAAACTTGCAAAAAAACTTAAAGAAGGTGAGCTACGTGATTGAAGCCATTGCCGTCGGTATGAATTCCTGTGGAATAGCAGCTGGAGCGAAGGCAACATATGAATCGATTGAGACAGAACTGAAAAAGAGAAATTTGGATGTTACGCTGAAGATTGTTGGTTGTGTTGGGATGTGTTATAACGAGCCGCTTGTAAGCGTATTCACAAAAGATGAAATAATAACATATGGAAATGTAATGCCGGATATGATCCCCAGGATTATGGAAGAACACATATTGAATGGAAAACCAGTCGAAGAGTGGGTGGTTAAGAGAGATTGGTATGAACATGGCATCAGGAAAACGTGGGATGTTGATGGTTATTTTGACAAACAAAAGAAAATTGTCCTGGAAAATAGTGGTTACATCAATCCAGAAGACATAGATGAATACATTGCTGCTGGCGGGTATAAGGCGCTTAAAAAGGCTTTGGGAATGAAACCCGAAGAAATCATTGACATTGTTATAAAATCCGGACTGAGGGGAAGGGGTGGGGCTGGTTTTCCCACGGGTTTAAAATGGAAATTTGTAAAGGAGTCTAAAGGAGAAGTCAAATATATTATATGCAATGCCGATGAGGGCGACCCCGGGGCTTTCATGGACAGAAATGTTCTCGAGGGGGATCCTCACCGCGTGATAGAGGGAATGATAATCGGCGCTTATGCAACCGGGGCCCACAATGGGCTGATATATGTCAGGGCAGAGTACCCTCTGGCAATTGAGCGGCTAAAGAAAGCTTTATCACAGGCGAGAGATAAAGGGTTTTTAGGGGATAATATTCTTGGGGGGGCTTTCTCTTTTGATATAAAAATAAAGGAAGGGGCTGGGGCTTTTGTGTGTGGTGAGGAAACCGCTCTGATACAATCTATTGAGGGAAAAAGAGGGATGCCAAAACCGAGGCCACCATACCCCGCGCAGAAAGGACTCTGGGGAAAACCAACAAATATAAACAATGTTGAAACTTGGGCCAACATTCCGTGGATTATAAATCATGGTTGGGAGAAATATGCAGAGATTGGCACCGAAAAAAGCAAGGGGACGAAAGTTTTTGCCTTGGCTGGCAAGATAAACAGGAGCGGAAATGTTGAAGTCCCGATGGGTTTGACATTAAAGGAACTTCTTTACGACATCGGCGGCGGGACGAAAACAGGCAAAAGAATTAAAGCAGTTCAACTGGGCGGTCCCTCGGGCGGATGCATTCCTGAGAGACTTTTTGGGACATCTGTTGATTATGAGTCGATAACTGAAACAGGGGCAATAATGGGGAGCGGTGGGATGGTTGTGATGGACGAGGAAACCTGCATGGTGGATATTGCAAAATTCTTCCTTGATTTTACGGTAAAAGAATCCTGTGGAAAATGCACTTTTTGCAGACTCGGCACGAGGCGGATGTGGGAAATCCTGGATAAAATCAGTAAAGGTAAAGGGACGCCGGACGATATAAAAACTCTGGAGAGATTGGCACCTCAAATTATGGCTGGTTCGCTTTGCGCACTCGGGCAAACCGCACCAAAGCCTGTTCTGACAACGCTCAAATATTTTAGAGACGAGTATCTGGCGCATGTGGATGAGAAGAAGTGCCCTGCCAAGGTTTGCAGGGAACTCATAAAGTACGTGATAAACCCTGATAAATGTACAGGATGCACGGCATGCGCAAGATCTTGTCCCGTTAATGCTATTAGTGGGAAGAAACGGGAAGTCCATAAAATCGACCAGGAGCATTGTATAAAATGCAGAACATGTTATGAAGTGTGCAAGTTCGGAGCTGTGGAAATTAAATATACCCATGAGGATGATTAAAATGGCCAGGATAACAGTCAATGGCAAAGAAATCGATGTTCCCGAAGGTAAAAACCTCTTAACGGTTTTGAGGGAAAAGGGGGAGAATATCCCGGGAATGTGTCATATGCCGGAACTTGACCCATACGGCTCTTGCAGATTATGCTTGGTGAAGGCAAATGGCAAAGTTACGACCTCCTGCACCCTAAAAACGACGGAAGATTTGAAAGTTGAGACACTCACTGATGAAATTATAGAGATGAGAAGAACTGCCCTGGAGTTGCTGTTATCGAATCACACCGGAGATTGCATAGGCCCTTGCCAGGAAGGGTGCCCGGCGCACAGTGATGTTCAGGGTTATCTGGCTTTAATCGCAATGAAGAAGTATCATGAAGCCATCAAGTTAATGAAGGAGAAGTACATTTTGCCAGCGGTTTTGGGGCGGGTTTGCCCGGCTTTTTGCGAAGATAGATGCAGACGCAATTTGGTTGATGAGCCTGTAGCAATACGGCAGGTTAAGCGATTTGCTGCCGACTATGACTTGCAAAATGGCCCCTGGATGCCCGACATTCCGTCACCAAGCGGTAAAAAGATTGCCGTAGTCGGGGGTGGTCCATCCGGTCTGGCCTGTGCTTATTACCTGAGAGTCATGGGGCATGATGTCAAGATATTCGAATCAATGCCAGAGCTCGGTGGGATGATGCGTTATGGTATACCTGAGTACAGGTTGCCCAAGGACGTGCTGGATGCAGATATGGCTACCGTGGTAAATACAGGTATTGAAGTTGAGACCAACTGCATGATCGGGAAGGATATAAAATTGGATACTCTCAGAAGTGAATATGATGCGGTATTTCTGGGCACGGGTGCATGGAAAAGCAGCGAGATAAAAATCGAAGGAAGCAAATTGGACGGCGTCACGCACGGAATTAATTTCCTCCGCATGATAAATAGTAACAAGGACTTAAATATCGGCAAAAAAATTATAGTTGTCGGAGGCGGAAATACTGCCATGGATGTTGCAAGAACCGCCGTAAGGTTGGGCTCAGAAGTCACAGTTGTTTACAGGCGTTCAATGAAGGAAATGCCTGCAAATAAGGAAGAAGTCAGGGAAGCAGAGGAAGAAGGTATCCGCTTCCTTTTGCTTACCAATATTGTTAAAATTCACGGGAAAGAAAAAGTCGAGAATGTTGAACTTATAAAAATGAAACTCGGAGAGCCGGATGAAAGCGGCAGGAGAAAGCCCATACCAATTAAAGGCTCCAATTTTGTTGTTGAAGCAGATAGTGTCATTCTGGCGATAGGGCAGTACTGCGACGAGAAAATTTTGGAAGGTATGGGCATTCAAACCATTAAGGGAAAAATCGTTACTGATGAAGTGACACTGCAGACAAATCTGGATAATGTTTTTGCGGGCGGGGATTCGGTAACCGGCCCTTCGACGGTTATTGAATCAATAGCAATGGGGCGAAAAGCAGCCATAATGATAGATTTGTATATGAAAGGAAAGTTAGGGAAAGCCAAAGAAGTACTCTTGGAACCTTCAAAACACGTTGCAGAAATATACAGGGATACGGAACTCTACAATGTGCTTTTTGACCTGAAACCATACAATCACTGGAAGACAGTTACGGAGAGGGATTACAAGGATGCTAAGAGAATTCCAAGAGTCAAAAAAAGAAATGCAAGTGTAGGTGACAGAGTCAAAAACTTCAGCGAAGTTGAAGAAACACTAAGTGAAGAGGAAGTATTGGAGGAAACCCGCAGATGTATGTCATGTGGGTGCATGAAAGTTTTTGATTGTAAACTCAGAGAATATTCCACAATTTATGATGCAAAGCAAGAATCTTTCGTTGGGGAAAAAAGCGATTTCAAAATTGATGATTGGAACCCGTACGTTGTGCTTGACTATAACAAATGCGTACTCTGCGGGAGTTGCGTAAACCTAACACAGGAAATTACAGGTGAAGGCATAGTAGATTATGTATCAAGGGGTTTTAGAACAAAGATTTCGCCACCACCCGCCTCCTCCCTTGCGAGCATGAAGGAGCAGGTGCATTTCATCGGGGATATGATTGATGTATGCCCGACAGGAGCCCTAACAGAAAAACTTCCATTTGTTAAGCCCGGTCCATGGAAGACTGAATCCATCCCGACGGTTTGTAATGGATGTGGCCTTGGTTGTGAGATGAACATAGAGGTTTATGGCGATATGCTTATAAGGGCGTCCTCCAAATTGCCTTCATGGAACAATGGACATCTGTGCGACAGAGGAAGATTTGAGCGTTTGTGGGAGAGCAAAACAGAGAAAGAAGTAACCCGTGAGAGTGGTATTAAGGAACTAACAGGGGATGATGCAGTAAAAACAATCAAGGAGCATATGGACAATATGGCAATAATCCTTACGCCCGAAGTGACACAGGAAGAAGCCCTGTACTTCAAAAAACTGGCTGCAAAATACAAACTCCAAATCGGCTCTCTTGCCAAGGGGGGGATTTCAACTGCAAGGTATGGAGATTTGCTAAACAGCAGACGCATTAGGATAGATGCAGATCTTGAAAGGCATCCTTATCTCAAAGTTCTTCTGAGACAAATTCAAAATAACGGTGCCCAGATTGTTGAGAAGGATTACGATTTTGTCATTCTGGATGCTCCAGCAGAGCCTCTGGATGCACCCACACTTATACTCCACAGCGGTGTCAACGAGACAGGACTACTGTCACTCGGGTTGGAGGGCGTCCCAAAGGCGGAGAATTACTTGGTGGTGGGCAATCTCAAAGAAAAGCTTGACGGTTTTACAATCGTACTTGGGCAGAGCAAGTATGCTGATGTGATGTTGCCATATCCTGCTTGGGCGGAGAAGGATGGTACGATAATAAATGATTTCAACATGGAACTGAAGGTGAATAGTGTAAGAAAAAGAAAGGCTGCTATCGAAGAAAATCTGCCTTTTGTCTTATAGATAATGGAAACTGCAGAAGCAATGGACGAATACCTGAAAACAGGTGAATGGAAGAAAAATTGAGACTATTCATACAGTTTTATTGCATTTGCTCCCAAAGGCATTTCCATATCTTCCGCAATGCTTTTGCATTTGACTTTCAGAAAATATACTATAGGTTTATACCGGGTCTCTGAAAACGCTTCATAATTTGCCATCCCTTTGCATATTATGAGAGATGCATTCCTGATTTTATTTTTCAATTTCTCTGATATTCTGTCAAAATCAATACCCACTGCAAACGATTCAGTTGTCATGATCTCATCAACAACATCATTGAAGTGAAGATTAACTGCATCTTCATAGGTAGCATCTGTGAGTACAGGAGCGCCTTTTACCACAAGGGTGAGATGCACGCCGTATTTTTTCAACTCCCTGCATACAAGTTTATCAAAAACCACCTCCCCGCAGTTATCAGTGAAATAAAGCGTATCGCCTTCCAAATATCTTTTTGTTTCCTCAAGGTCGTTATGCTGCAGCCCCTTTTCCAGCTCTTTGTCAAATTCTTTCTCCAGCTTTTCAGGGGATGAAATGCTTCCTTCTATACCAAAATCAATAGCATTCCCGATTATTGAACACATTATCGCCGCCTCGAGCTTATCTTTGCTTTTACTGATAAACCGTTCGGCTTTCGGCAAAATTTTTTTCGCTATTTTGTTACTCCTTTCCTTAAGCTGCCTGTAAGGATCAGGATTTCCGAGCATATCATAAACTGTTTTATGCACCCCTGTTGCAATCTGTGCAGAGCTTTTTTTGCTACCATAATCTTCAAGCAGCTTCTCTGCAGCTTTTTTTATGATTTTTCCCTGCTTTTCTGGAGATGCGCCTGCCAGCTCCATTTCAAAAATCACACGGTTTAAAAGACATGGAACGCAGCGAGGTTTCATCCTCATTGGGACGAGAATGAAAAAGAGTATAAATCATTTTCATAGAGAATATATATGCCTGTGTGCATCCACTTTTGGTGAGTTAATGGTAATGGAACTAAATTCGGATAACTTTCAGCAGTTTGTAAAGAATCATGACGTTGTGCTCGTGGATTTCTGGGCACCGTGGTGCGCCCCGTGCCTCCTCTTAACTCCTATAATAGAAGAACTCGAGAAGGAGATGGAAGGGGTTGTATTTGCAAAGTTAAATGTGGACGATAATCAGGAGATAGCAAGAGAGTTTGGCATTATGAGTATCCCAACACTCATGATATTCAAGAGGGGGGAAATGGCAGATATGGTTGTCGGAGTTATGGCAAAGGATGCACTAAGGGAGAGAATCGAGAGACACATGGATTAGTTATAAAGGAAGAGCAGGAGAGTTTTGTTTCCTACTTCACCAGGGGCTTTCCCAGCGGAAGGATTGTTTTTCCGTAAGCTTCGTTGATTACTTCAGCCATTGCCACATATACTGCACTCAGCCCGCAGAAGATGCCCTCGATACCTATCCATCCTCCGCTGACCCATCCCCACTCTTTCATTGCCAGCAGATAGAAAAGCACGAAAAGCGTGAAGAATACCACCTGCAAGCCGGTATTTGCCTTCAACGTCCCTACAAACATCATCATGGTGAAAAGACCCCACATAAAGAAATACCACCCCATGGACGCAGAAACAGGCGCATTAACTCCCTTTACTACATCCGGCAATATCAGAAGAGCAACCAGCGACAACCAGAAAAGTCCGTATGATGTGAAGGCGGTTGTTCCGAATGTGTTACCATTTTTGTATTCCATTATTCCGGCAAAAATCTGTGCCATGCCTCCATAAAATATTCCCATTGCGAGAATCATGGAACCCAGCGGAAAGCTGTCGGGGCTTGCATTGTGTATGTTCAGCAATACGGTCGTCATTCCGAAACCCATCAAACCTAGTGGTGCAGGATTTGATATTTTCATGAAGAGGGTATGTAAATCCCATATAATTCACTTTTGGTTTTCAAGATAAAAAACGCCGGCGACCGGATTTGAACCGGTGACCGCTCGGTTAACAGCCGAGTGCTCCACCAGACTGAGCTACGCCGGCACAGGCATTTAAGGCAATATAAATTGGTATTTAAAAATTGGGTTGAATAGCTATTAAGGATAACTCTTATAACGGAAAAGATAATTCAAAGTTATGCGGAGTTATTCAATAAAAAGAGGACATAAACCTGATTTGAACGCCCTTATCAAGAAATATTTTGGAGTCGAAGGAGACGTTGAAAAAGGCATGGACTTTGAGGTAGATGGCATAGGGAAAATTCATATGAAAAAAGAAAAAAATTCCCTCCTGATAGAAACAGAACCTGTGCCAAGCAAGTCAGCCAGTGTTGATATTATTAAAAGATGGAATGATTTCCTCTTTGATGCAACAGGGAGAACTGCAAAAGAAAGAAAGAAACTCATGGAAAAGGAAATGCTGGGCAAATAATTCTGTCATTGACCGATGAAAACTATTGCATCTTCCAGTGATAGTGTCCTGTAGCCGTCTTTTTTAACTTCAATATTGAATTTTATTTCTTTACTTTCAGGCGGAATGCTGAACTTTACCGGAACGTCCGTAATTCCATTTCTATCTGTAAAATTTTCTCCGTTTCCGTATTCCCCATATATTCTCACTCTCGCCCCCTCGACCAACGTGCCATTTTTTGGGTTAAAAACCTTTACCTTTATGTTATGAAGGAGTGTTCCATTCCCGGAAATATTGAAAGAGTAGGTGTATTCATTGTGGCTGACTTCAGTAACCCCTTCAATGAATATAACATCAACAGATTTTGTCTCAACGTGGTAGGGCAGGAGGAAAAGGGACAGCACTATTGCTACCGAAATTACAATTAGCGTTATAACGTATCCCAAGTGAATCGATCTGCTGTCCCTGAAAATCTTTGTTCTCATACAAACAGATTATAAAAAGAAGGATGTTTATAATGATTGCCAGCCCCCTCAATTCAATGGCTCCCTCTCAACTTCAAGCCTATCTGCAGTAGGGTACTCCTCAACGATATAACATTTATATGGAAGTCTATCCGCTATTTCATCAAGTATAAAAGGAGATGTTTCTATCCTGCCCTTTTCATCATCCCATCCCATCATATCAGGACTTATTGAAAATTCGTTTCTTATTTTTTTTAATGACTCTCTGTTTCCATAAATTATGCCTTTGAGAAGTGTTCCATCCTCGGTGATGACATCATACAGTTTTGCCACATTTCTTGCCCTTCTCATTATTCTATTTCTTAGCTGTATGCCATCTTTGAAAGAAGAAGAGCAGTAATGAATTGGTACGGAAATATCCCAACCAAGCATTTTGTAAGCCATTTCCTCACTGCCCCTTACAGCATTTGATATATCGCTTTTTACCTCATAGCCATACTTTTCCATACCTTTAAAATTTGTTTCAGAGAACTCAAGCTCATTAAGATTTACAAAATCAATATCATATCCCTCTGCAGATATGAGCAATTTCCTCGTTTCTTCTTCCATATGAGGAATCAGAGGGATTTCTATTCCTGCATCTATTGGTATTTCGTGTGCAATTTTTTTCAATGATGTGCTGTCAATATCATTCCATGTTTCTGCAGGGGGATGAAATCTGATTTCGTCCAAACCTGCATCGACAACTTTCTCAACTTTTTCCAGATTCATTACAGAAGTATAAAGATGTATGTGGTGTTTCTCGCCAAAATATTCTTTCAGCATTTTTATCATCCTTACTGTTCTATCTGCAACTTCCAGAGGGTCTCCTCCTGTTATGCCTGTGCCCTCTGCTTCTATCAGTTCCCCTTCTTCCAAGATTTGCTCCTCATTTTTTACAAGAAGTTCATCCGCGTAAATAACATCCCTGTTTTTCTTTTTTTCAGATAGGGGGCAATAAAAGCAATTCGAACGGCACAAACCGGTTACAAGCAAGACCATTTTTGAGCCTTTTTCACAGTACTTGCATCCTTCCGCCAACTTTTCTGTATAAAATGAGTTTTTTGGGAGTTGTATCATTTCTCTCATTTTCCTCCCTTATTGCAGCGCAGCAAGAGTATATAACTCTTGCCGGGTTTGCCCCAGGAGAGTATATCAAATTAATAAAATTTTTACGACTTAAAATACAAAAAAGCATATTTTACATTTAAAATATTACATTTTTACTGCCAGAAGATGCAATTTTAATTCAAATGGAAAATTTTTAATTCAGGAGCGCATTACCTGCCTGTGAGAAACAGGTTGACAGAAAACGAAAAGATGGTGCTTTACGGACTCGTGCGATACCCTCATCTCAAGGATAGAGAGATGGCGGATAAAATGGGATTGAAGCACCCTACGGTGACCTCGATAAGGCGGAGATTGAGAGAGCACGGATACTTCAGAACAGTAAAGTTACCGATGCTTCAGAATTTGGGATGTGAAATTTTGGCAGTATCATATACTAACTTCAACCCTGTAATACCTTTGAAGAAGAGGGTTGAAATAACAGAAGAAAAAATAGAGGTATCGGAAGAATTATTCTTCTCCCTCGGGGAATTTGAAAAGGGTTTTTCTCTCAGCCTGTCAAAAGATTATACGAGCATAGTAAGAATAAATGATATCCGTACAGAAACATTTGGGAGGTTAGGGCTGCTTGAAAAGGAATATCCCACTGAGGTAATATTTCCCTTCGATGTGAGCAAAATTTACCGCTTCTTTTTTATGTCTCCTCTGATAAAAAAACACTTTGGAATAAAACTTGATGACGAAAAGGAAAAACCCCTGCAGAAGGGGAAAAAAATCCACCTGTCGGGACATGAAAAGAATGTATTTTACGGGCTTGTCAGATATCCTGAAGAATCTGATAAAAAAATAGGAGAGCTGCTTAACATATCACGACACACAGTTTCAAAAATGAGAAGGAAATTTGAAGAGAATGGATACATAAAAACCCTGAGAATACCGGACCTCAATAAAGCGGGCTTTGAGATACTGGCATTTTATCATATCAGATATGACCCATATAATCCGCCGGATTTTGAGCAAGATGAAGCCAAAGCGTTGCTGAATGATAACGTCATATTCATGGCGACGAGGAAATTTGAGACAGTGATAATAAGCGCATATGGCAATTACGAAGAATACAAAACAGATAAAGTTGAAAAAATGCAGTTTTTGAAAAGCAAAAAATGGATAGCGAAAAATCCCGTTATAAGAACATACGGATTGAGTAAATCAACAGTCATAAAAGATATTAATTTTGCCCCCATCACAAAAAAAGTTCTCGGGATTTAACTCCATACCAATAAATATGAAAATGCAATACTGTTAATGTTGTGAATACTGCGGGGGTACCCGAGCGGTTAAAGGGGCAGGGCTTAGGACCCTGTGGCGCAGGCCTTCGAGCGTTCGAATCGCTCCCCCCGCATAAAAGTACCGACATAGAATCCGAGAGGAATGCAGAAATATTAAAATCGCTATGCAGTTCACATTTTATGAAAGTATATGTCGTCGACAATGGCGGGCAGTGGACACACCGAGAATGGAGAACATTGCGTTATCTGGGGGCAGAGGCAGAGATAATCCCGAATGTGACACCACTAAAAAAAATTTCAGATGCAGATGGCATAGTGCTTTCTGGAGGAGCGCCAAGAATGGGGCTTTCGGGCGATCTTGGGAATTGCGGGGAATACCTGGAAAAAGCAAGGTGCCCTGTGCTTGGCATATGCGCCGGCCACCAATTTATGGCGAGATATTTCGGGGGCAAATGCGAACCTGCAAAAATTCCTGAGTTCGGGAGGGTCGAGATATCTGTGTCCAACAGGGATGATATATTCAAAAATTTGCCGAAAAAAATGGTTGTCTGGGAGTCGCACAATGATGAGGTAACGGTATTGCCAGAAAATTTCGAGTTGCTTGCTTCATCGGAGAATTGCAAAGTACAGGCAATGAAACATAAAAGCAAGCCCCTTTATGGACTCCAATTTCACCCGGAGGTAGAGCATACAGAATATGGTGCCCAGATATTCCAGAATTTCCTTGAGGAATGCAAATGATTTTCCGTGCATACTATCCAAAGCCTCTTTTTCCACCCATTTCATTATCTGACGGCTGTATGCTGATGTGCAGACACTGCATGGGAAAATATCTTCATGGCATGATTAAAATAACGGAAACAGCGCAGCTGATAGATTTCTGCAGGGACTTTGAAAAAAAAGGAGGGAAAGGCATACTTGTAAGCGGGGGGAGTGACAAAGAAGGAAGGATAATCGGACTCAAGCAATCAATAAATGCCCTGAAAAAGATAAGAAAGGAGACAGACCTTGTCATTGCAGTTCATGCCGGCTATGTAGATGAAAATACAGCAAATGAGCTCGCGGATGCCTGCGATATCGCCTTTGTTGATGTTATCGGGGATGATGGGACAGCAAGGCAGGTTATAGGGCTGGAAAGCGCCGACAAATATATTGAAAGCATAAAAAATCTTATTTCTGCCGGCATACCGATAACACCCCACATAACAATAGGGCTCTACTATGGAAAAATAAAGGGAGAATATGCGGCCATAGATGCGATAAAGAAATTCAATATAAAAAAAATCGTGTTAAATGTAATACTCCCAACCCCTGACACGGATTTTGAAAATATAGCACTCCCCCCATTAAAAGAAATAGAATTTGTGATAAAAAAGGGCATGGAGGCGGGGGAGGCGGCGCTGGGTTGCATGCGCCCTCGCGGCATGAGAGAGATAGAAAAAATAGCTATAGAAAACGGCATAAAAGATATTGCCCTGCCATCAAAGGAAGGCATCGCTTATGCTGGAAAAAAAGGATATGCCATAAAAGAAGTACCTGCATGCTGTGGTCTCACAGATGACCTTATAAGAAAAATTACAGAATGACCGGAGAATGCTATTCCCCACTTCATCTTAAAATTATTTATACCAAGAACACATTTAAATCCATGAGAAAGATAGTTGTTTCGGCAGCAATATTGGTGTTTCTTTTCAGCGGGGCTCTCGCTGGAGTTGTGAACATTCCTGCTTCAGGAGATAATGATTCTGTGCAATTGACGA
>JAGGSL010000051.1 GCA_021159125.1 Thermoplasmata archaeon | reverse complement strand
CCAACGCTCATATAATGAATGTTAATGGGCTTATAAAATTTTTTATTCCGCACTCGATATCCGCAATTCAGGGCAAAACGTTTTTATCGCCCGCTTCAATACAAACTGTGATATCATGAAAGCTGTTGTATTGGGAGGAGCAGGAGTAATGGGAAGTTATGCTGTCGAGCGCCTTTCGAAATCGAGCATTTTTTCAGAAATTATGGTTGCCGACATTGATGGGGAGAGGGCAAGGAAGATAAGCGAGAAGAGCGAAAAGCTGGGCTATACGAAGGTGGATGCCACCGACAAGGAAGACCTTTCGAGGGTAATCAAAGGTGCAGATGTTGTCGTGAACTGCATCGGCCCTTTCTACAAATTTGCGCCCCGCATTCTTGAAACAGCCATAGAAAATAGCGTGGATTATGTCGACATATGCGATGATTACGATGCAACTGAAAAGCTCATAGATGACTTTGATGCTAAGGCGGCTGATGCGGGCGTTACGTGCATTGTCGGCCTTGGTGCGAGCCCCGGAATAACAAATGTCATTGCAGCATATGCATCGAGCATGCTTACATCTGTTGAAGAAATAAAGATATATGTCACCAGGGGCATAGAGGAGGCGGCGGGGGGAGCCATCCCTTACCACATGCTTCATTGCTGGCTCGGAGATATTCCGATATATAAGGACGGTACCCATCGTAAAGCAAAAGGGCTGGTTGACGGCGAGGAATACGCAAAATTCCCGGAGCCGTTTGGGGGAGCGAAGGTATACTACTTCGGCCATCCGGAAACGGTCACGCTGCCGCGTTATATTGAGGGAGTGAAGAATGTATGCTGCAAGGGCACATTTTTCCCGTCAGAGTTCCGCGACGTTCTACTGCAGGTTCATTCTCTTGGCCTCCTCTCTGAAAAACCCATAAACGTTAAAGGCAATGAGGTGGCGCCACTTGATTTTATGGCTTCTTTCATACCTTCAATGCAGAAACAGATAGGTGCCATGGGATACAAGGCGCCCGAAGGCGGGGCCGTAATGGTGGAAGTGAAAGGAGAGCATAACTCACAGCCCAAAGTGTATACATTTGCAGGCACCTCTCACATGCGCGAAGGGACAGCCACTCCTGTGGCGATAGGCGCCGAGATGATAGCAGACGGTACAATAAAGTCGCCAGGCGTCAAGGCGCCGGAGGCATGCGTTCCGCCGAAAAAATTCATAAACGTGCTGCTGGAAGACGAGCTGTTCGGCGACGTGTGGATGGGGGTTACGGAGAAAATTGAGGGGCAGCTGTAGGACAGGACTGGCATTGCCGGCGTACATAAAAAATAGTATTGCAGAAGGCAATCAGGCATTTGTTGCATTACTTTCTTTTGCTGGCGGTTTGTAAACAAGTTTGAGGGCAAAGGGCGTTATCAGGGATGATATTATTACTAGAAGTATTGTTGAGGCAAGAATCTGGTGAGCCATCGCGCCTGCGAATATGCCCATTGACATCTCTGTGGTTGCAACAATGAGGGCAACCTCCATTCTCGGCATCATGCCCACGCCGACAGCAAGAGCATCCCTGTTGTTAAATCCTGTTATTTTCGCCCCGATGCTGCAGCCTATGATTTTTCCGAGCAGGGCCATGGGTATGAAGTAAAGAATCAGAGTTCCGAGCCCGTGGATGGCTGAGAAATCAAATGAGGCGCCAACCCATACAAAGAAGAGGGGAATGAAGAAAACATCTCCCACCTGATGCAAAAATTCTGTTATCCTTCTCCGCTGAGGAATCACGCTTAAAAGCAAGCCAGCAAAAAACGAGCCTGTTATTGCAGCAAGCCCCAAGCTCATCGCCAGAGCGGAAAATATGAAGCAGAAGGCAAGCGCAGATGTGAGAACAAAGCGAGGTATGTTTGCCTTTATTTTTGCTTTCTGGAATTTATATAAGCCGTATAGAATGACAATAAAAATCGCAAAGAAAATCAATACTTTCAGTAGCAGCATTTCCACAGAACCTTTTCCGAGAGTGACGGAAAGAACAACTATGCCGAGTATGTCGTCAAGAACAGCCACCGTCAATATGAGATTGCCCACATTTGTGTGGAGCGCATCCATTTCCATTAATGTGCGGACGGTTATGCCCACGCTCGTTGCCGAAAATATGTTTCCTATTGCAATTCTGTGAATAAAATCATAGCCCATCATTCCTCCGACAATATAGCCGAAAAGAAATGCAATGCCGACATCAAAGGCAGATGTTATCAGCCCTTTCTTCCCGCTGTTTTTCAACTCGCCAATTCCTGTTTCTATGCCTGAGAGGAAAAGAAGAAGGACTATTCCTATGTAGGCTATCGCTTCAACTGATGAATTTATTGAAGGGGAAAGGATGTCAAATCCGAACAGATTGCCCATTACGAAGGGGCCCAGTATAATTCCTGCCAGTATCTCCCCTATGACGGCGGGCTGCTTCGCCCTGTCAAATGCATATCCCAGCAATCTTGCAAGTATGAGCGCTAACCCGAGCTCCAGCAGAAGCAGTTTAAGGTCGAACATTTTATCTCTTCCCCAGAAGTATCTGAATTATGTAATGGGCCGTGATCTCGCCCACGATTTCATCGCCGTCTATTACGGGCAATCTTCTCAGCCCCGCATTTACCATTTTCTGGAGTGCATCGCCGACGTTGTCATCAGGGGAGCATGTTATCAGCTGTTTGCACATCACGTCTTCCGTCTTGGTAGCAGTCCCATACTCGATTGAAACGCCGTATTTTTTCCCGAAAACATATTTGGGCAGGCGGGCAGGTGCCAGCAGGCGCAGCATATCTTTTTCAGTAACAACCCCCACGACTTTCCTGCTCCCTTTCTTATCTACCGCCCACACATGGTCGCGGGCGGCGAGTATGGAAAGCAGGGACTGTATGCTTGCATCTTTTTCTATGACGGGCAGATTTATCTTTGCCCTTTCATCCAGTATATCCCTGATTTTTTTGTCGTGTATTTCCTTCAGTTTTAGCTCCACGAAATTGAATCGAATTTGGGGATATATAAATTGCTGGTCTGCATGATTTGCAGGCTGCAAAAAGAAAACGTTTATATGCTACAGACTTTTACAAATTGAGTGATATGATGGAAAGCGAAATAGATGAAATCACGAGAGAGAAAATAAGAAATATTCTCACTCCGGATGTTCAGGTTTGCCCTACTTGCAGAGAAAAATATAAGGAAGAGGCGTCATGCAAAGCATGTGGGCGGAATATGCTCGACCCATCTTACAAGGGCATGGTATATGAGTGCCCGCTCTGCGGCAATCTCTACTGTGAGGACTGCTGGAATAAAATGGAAGCAGGAACGTTGAAGCATGAGCATGATGAGGAAAATAGCGGCGGTGGCCTTTTCAGTAGATGAACTGCAGTTCGTGCAAAACTAATTCATTGATTATCACAGGTGGAATGTAAATGGCTGATGGCGATTATGAAATAGACAAGATAAGAGTACTGGAGGGCCTGGAGGGTGTAAGGATAAGGCCAGCCATGTACATAGGCTCTACAGATGAGCGGGGAGTTCATCATCTTGTAGAAGAAGTTATAGATAACTCGGTAGATGAATCATTATCAGGCTATTGCGACAGCATTTCGGTAAGCATAAACAAAGATGGGAGTATAACCGTAGATGACAACGGCAGAGGCATTCCAGTTGAAATTCACAAGGAGTATGGAATTCCTGGCGTGGAGGTGGTGATGACAAAGCTCCATGCAGGCGGCAAATTCGATAAAGGAGCGTATAAAGTATCCGGGGGGTTGCATGGGGTGGGCGTATCTGTTGTGAATGCCCTTTCCGAATGGCTTGAGGTCGAGATAAGAAGGAACGGAAAAAGATATTTCCAGAGGTATGAGAGGGGAAAGACAGCAACACCCCTGAAGGAAATAGGCAAAGCGGATACGACAGGAACAAAAGTCACATTTCTCCCGGATAAGGAAATATTTAAGGATATAAGCATAGATAAAAACCATCTGAAAAAAAGGCTGCAGGAGATAGCATTTCTCAACAAAAATTTGAAAATAACATTTTTTGATGAAAATAGCGGCGAAAAAGAAGTTTATCAGTACGAAGGAGGAATCGCAGAATTTGTACGCCATATAAACAGGAATACAAAACCCCTTCACGAGGAAGTGATATACATGGAAGGGGAGAAGGAGGACGTGACGGTTGAAGTTGCGATGCAGTATACCGAGAGCTATGCGGAAAAGATATTCTCGTTTGTCAATAACATAAATACTCATGAAGGAGGCACCCATCTTTCAGGATTCAAATCAGCCCTTACCAGAACGCTTAATGATTATGCCAGAAAAAACATATTCAAGGAAAATAATGCCCGCACGCTGAGCGGAGAGGATGTGAGGGAAAGTCTGACAGCCATAATATCCTGCAAAATCCCGGAGCCGCAATTTGAAGGACAGACAAAAACGCGCCTTGGAAATTCCGAGATAAAGGGCATAGTTGAGACAATAGTAAACGAAAAGCTTTCGATGTTTCTGGAAGAAAACCCGTCAATCGCAAAGTTGATAATAGGAAAGGCGCTGGAGGCGGCGAGGGCGCGGGAGGCAGCCCGCAAAGCCAGGGAGCTGACCAGGAGGAAAAGTTATCTGGAGTCATCGGCACTGCCCGGCAAACTTGCTGACTGCTCCTCCACCAATCCTGCCGAGTGCGAGCTTTTCCTTGTGGAGGGTGACTCTGCAGGTGGCTCCGCAAAGCAGGGGAGGGCAAGGGAATTCCAGGCAATTTTGCCGCTGAAGGGGAAAATACTGAATGTGGAAAAAGCGAGATTCGACAAAGTTCTGGAAAATAATGAGATAAAGGCGATAATCACAACCATAGGCACCGGCATAGGCGACGAGTTCGACATAAACAAGGCAAATTATCATAAAATTGTCATAATGACAGATGCTGATGTTGACGGCGCCCATATAAGAACGCTGCTCCTCACTTTCTTTTTCCGTTACATGCGCCCTCTTATCGATAACGGATTTGTTTACATCGCGCAGCCGCCCCTTTACCGCATAAAGAAGGGGAAGAGCATTATGTATGCCTATTCCGATGAGGAGAAGGACAGACTGGCAGGCGATAATTCCACCATCCAGCGTTACAAAGGTCTTGGCGAGATGAACCCCGAGCAGTTATGGGAAACGACAATGGACCCTGAGAAGAGAGTATTGAAGAGAGTTACAGTCGATGATGCGGTGAGGGCAGACGAGCTTTTCACCATTCTGATGGGAGAAGACGTGGAACCCAGAAAGGAATTCATAAAAGCACATGCAAAGGAGGTTGTGAACCTTGACATATGAGGAAGTGAGAAATGGCATATTGCATCTGTCCATAGAGAAGGAGATGAAGACCTCCTATCTGGATTACTCCATGAGCGTCATAGTGGGGCGCGCTCTTCCTGATGTAAGGGATGGGCTGAAGCCGGTTCACCGCCGCATACTCTATGCGCTGAACGACATGGGTCTCAAATTTAACAAGCCGCATCGCAAATCTGCAAGGGCTGTTGGAGAGGTGCTCGGTAAATATCATCCTCACGGGGATATGGCTGTTTATGATGCAATGGTGAGAATGGCACAGCCCTTTTCTTTGCGTTATCCTCTTATTGACGGGCAGGGCAATTTCGGCTCTGTTGACGGTGATTCGCCTGCTGCAATGCGTTATACCGAGGTAAGGCTTGCAAAAATAAGCAACGAGATGCTCAGGGACATTGATAAGGAGACGGTGGAGTGGAGGGACAATTTTGATGGCACTCTGAAAGAGCCCGTTATTCTACCCGCAGTTCTGCCTAATTTGCTTGTTAACGGCTCGTCTGGCATAGCTGTTGGCATGGCGACAAACATGCCTCCTCACAATCTCAATGAAGTTGTGGATGCAATCCTTGCCTTTATTGACAATCCTGATATGGAGACAAGGGAGCTCATGGATTACGTAAAGGGCCCTGATTTTCCGACCGGGGGCATAATATACGGCAGGAGGGGAATATTTGATGCGTATTCAACAGGTAAGGGAATAATCAAGGTAAGGGCAAAAACGCATTTTGAGGAAGACCATCTCATCGTAACCGAAATTCCCTATCAGACTAACAAATCTTCTCTGCTCAAAAGCATAGCAGGGCTTGTTAAAAAGGGAATTGTGCAGGGAGTGGCGGATTTGAGAGATGAATCTGACCGCAAAGGCATACGCATTGTCGTGAAATTGAAGAAAGATGCTGTTCCAGAAGTAGTGCAAAACCAGCTTTTCAAACACACGTCGCTTGAAAGCACTTTCGGCATTTCGAACATTGCGCTGGTTGACGGGCAGCCCCGCCTTCTTACCCTCAAAGACCTTATTTTCGAGTACATAAAGCACAGAAGGAATATCATAGAAAGGCGCACGAAATACGACCTAAGAAAGGCGGAGGAGAGGAAGCATGTTCTTGACGGCTTGCTTGTCGCCCTGGATAACATAGACGAGGTCATAAAAATAATAAGGGGCTCTGCCGATGCAAAGGAGGCAGGCGGGAAGTTGATGGAGAAGTTTTCTCTATCGCAGGTGCAGGTTAAAGAAATTCTTTCAATGCGCCTTCAGTCCCTGACATCAATGGAGGCAACATCGCTCCAGAAAGAGAGGGAGGAGAAGGCAAGGGAAATAGACCGCTTCAAGCGCATTCTCACAAAACCGGGAGAAATAGACCGCATAATCAAAGAGGAACTTGAGGAATTGAAGAAGGTTTACGGGGACGAGCGCAGGACAGAAATAGTTGATGCAGAAGTTGAGATGGACATCGAGGATTTGATACCTGAGGAGGAGGTCGTTATCATAGTCACAAGCCAGGGCTACATAAAGCGCCTTTCCCTTGACGAGTACAGGGCGCAGAGGAGAGGTGGCAAAGGGCTCGTGGGCATGAAAATGAAGGAAAATGATACCATAAGCGACGTTTTTATCTCATCCACCCATGACTATGTTCTCATATTCTCAAGCGACGGGAAGGTTTTTGCCGTGAAGGGTTATCGCATTCCTTCGGGCAGCAGGCATTCCATGGGGAGGGCTGTTGTTAACCTTATTCCGATAGAAGGGGAAATAAGAGCAATGCTCTCTGTAAGGGACTTTTCAGATGGCAAGCTTGTCTTTTCAACACGTAAGGGCATAATAAAGAAGACGAAACTCTCTCTCTACAGAAATATACGCTCCAGCGGAATCCGTGCCATAAATCTGAAGGAAGGGGACGAGCTTGTGAAAGTAAAGCTGCTTGAAGGCGGAGAAAAAATAGTAATCTCGTCAGCCAAAGGAAACGCATGCGTATTTAACGAAGAAGACGTGCGCTCAATGGGAAGGACTGCGGCAGGCGTCATAGGGATGCGCCTCAGAAAGGGCGATGAGGTGGTGGACATGGAAGTTGCGAAGGGCGATGATATTCTTACTGTCACTGAAAACGGATACGGGAAGAGGACCCCGCTTGAGCAGTACCGCATTACCAGAAGAGGGGCAAAAGGCGTCAGGACAATAATAACAAATGAGAGGAATGGTAAGGTGGTTGCGATAATGGAAGTCAGTGATGGAGATGAAGTGGTTCTTTCAAGCAAGAACGGAATGATGGTGCGCATTCCTGTGGATGGCGTAAGAAGGCAGGGAAGAAACACGATGGGAGTCAAACTCATGAATTTGAACAAGGGAGACAAAATAGTGAGCGTTACGAAGGTATAGAAGAATTATCCATCGACTTGCTATCGTATATCTGAGCGTGTTTTCCCTTTTTGATATGACAAAGTGCATATTTGCCTTCAGTGGGATATTTCAAAACCCAAATTTCTTATATGCTTTTGGCAATAACTGCTCATGAAAGTAAAATTGCCATACGGAAACAATTTTCTGGAGGCAAACATACCTGATGAGAATGTCATAGACGTAATTTACCCAAACGAAGTGAAGCCGGAGGCGGAGGCGGGGGAATACATAAAAAAAGCGATGGCAAACCCTATGGGAAGCCATAGAATAATGGATATGGCGGAAAAGGGGATGAAGGTATCTCTTGTTGTCGATGACAACACCCGCCCCTGTCCCACCTGGGAGATGATGCCCCACGTTATGGATGAGCTGGAAGAGGCGGGAATAAAAAAGGAAGACATATCTGTAATATTTGCAACAGGAACCCATCGAGAGGTGAAGCATGAAGAGGCAAAACGCCTGCTCGGCGGTAATTATGCAGATGAGCTTCGCTACATGAGCAACAACTGCAAGGGCGACGATTTCACATATATAGGCACTACCTCCAGAGGAACTGATGTTAAGGTAAAAAATGCATTTCTGGAAAGCGATTTGAAAATTTTGCTTGGCGATGTGGAGATTCATTATTTTGCTGGTTATGGCGGGGGGCGCAAGAGCATCCTGCCGGGCATATGTCATTACTCAACGATACAGCATAATTACACCACCAATTTCTTCCATCCGATGTCAAAGCCGGGCAAGCTTGACGGAAATCCAATGTACGAGAACATGACAGAGGCAGCCCGTCTGGCATCTCCTGATTTCTGTCTGAATATTGTTCAGAATGCGAATCATGAGATTGTGGGGGCTTTTGCAGGCGATTTCGACATGGTGCTGCGTAAGGGCGCTGCCCTGGTCGATAAAATGTATAAAGTTAAGGTGAGTGAAAAGGCTGATATTGTTGTCACTGCTGCTGACGGTGCCCCCCATGACATAAATTTATATCAGGCGTACAAGGCGATACATCTCGCATTGAACGTTGTGAAAGATGGCGGGATAATCATACTTGCCGCTCAGTGTCCTGACGGGCACGGTTCCCAGCCGTACCATGACTGGATGAGCAGATATGAAACAAAGGAAGAGATGCAGGAGGAGTTGAGCAAAGAGTTCGTTCCAGGCGGGCATAAAGCATTCTACCACCTGAAAGCGCTGGATAAAGCGAAGTTTTTCATAGTATCTGACATGGACAGGGAGATGCTCGAAAAAGTTTTCAGAATGAATGTTTTTGAAAGCGTCGATGATGCCATAAATGAGGCGCTGCGCATAAAGGGCAGGGATGCAAGGGTGCTTGTGATCCCCAAAGGAACAACCACTTTGCCGATTTAATTGCCAAAAGCCGTGAAAGAACCTATCCATTCCGGTCGGGCAGGCTCATTTGCTCTTGCTTCCAGCATATCCTTCCATTCCTCGTCCGTAAGCCTGTTGCTCATGGGCTGCTTGAATTCATAGTAACTGAAGACAGGGCCTGCACCTATCATGATTTTTCCGTTGGCAGAGTATGCCACAAGCATCATGTCTGCATAGCCGACCGCCTCCTCCAGGCATTTTCCTGTGTTCATGTCAGTGTGCACATCTGCAACAAGCGTAAGTTCCTTTCCCTTTCCCGCTCCTTTGACAGTGTCATTTATCGTTTCTCCGAAATTTTTTATGAAGGCGTAATCATCATCGTTCAGTTCCTTCCCTTCGACCTCTTTGCCCGAAATTTCAACAAGACGCCCCAGCACGCTTTCAAGCGTTTTAAGCTTCCCTTTCTCTGACTCATTCAGCACGCCCATTTCAGAAAGCCCATTCCGTGTCATGTTTGTCAGAGCCTTCAATCTCAAATAAAATTCGGGGACAGGCTCGACATAGCCGGGGGGCGGCGGGGAGGGCGCAGCCGTGAGACGAGGCGTATAACTCTGCTTTGCGTAAAGTATGGTGTCATGCCTTAATTCAGTCCATGATGCCAGGGCTGTCTGCAATTCCTTGTCCGCCCATGCCTTTGTTCTCATGAATGGGGGATAGCCGTCCCCAAAATCTTTCAGCAGCGCTTTCAATGTATAGAGCCATCCCCAGTAAAGATTGCGATTCCATTCAGTTATGTTAAAACCGTCGAACTCATCCCTGAGCATGGCAAGCTGCTTTTCGTAACTTGTATTCATTCCTTCGTAGGCAGTATCTCCTTCATAAATTAATATATCCTCTGCTCTTTCGGAGCCAAGAACAGCCATGACATCAAGCCCCCGTGGGAAGCAGCGAGCAGGTCCTCCGTCTGTCATTTCCATGGTGAAAGGCTTTTCATCTCCAGATTTGTTTCCCACATACATTCCAACTGCAGGCGAGACAAGCTGCTGGAACATGTATGAGTCGGGCACAAAACGCTGCCCCATGAATCTCATGCCTTTTGTCTCATTCAGGCATTCGTCCAGTTTCTCCTTCGTGAAAGGTGGCGATATTTCGCATGCCCCGGTGCCGCCGTATATCTGGGGACTTCTCAAACTGGCAAGCTCTGCTTTGAGAGAAAGCATATTGCTTTCGTTAACAAGAGAGCTGAAGTTGAACGCTGAGCCAAAAACTTTCTTTATTGCATCAGAATATTCGAAGGGCGTTAAATCATCTGCAAGCCCTACGAAAAAGGAAGTTATGCTGTATATGCGCTCCCATTCCTCCATAACTCCTGTCTCATTGAGCTCGACCGATATGAGGGATGCCTGCACTGTGGCTATGTCCGCATCTTCTTCGCTTATCAGGGCATTTCCTCCCCCTTTGAGAAGGAATGCCATTCTTCCGTACCACATCATCGCTTTGAAATATCTGGTCAATTTCTCCGAACGTGTATAATGCCCGCGGGGGACATACTGCGAGTAATCCTCATCATATCCAAAAATTGCGCTTTTTTCAAAGCCAGCATGATTTTCAATGGCAGTAAGCTCTGCATCCACTTCTTCTTTCACATAATCCGGAACTTTGAAGTCCACCTTTCTTATGTTTTCGGAGCCGTTGTAGCCCTCTGAAGACCTCTGAAGCAATTCCAGCCCCACCATGAAGAAGGCAACGTTGCGCCTTGCCGCTTCCTTGAGCAATGCATCGCTGAATGAATTATAATCACTTTCCGCCTTCTCTGCCATCGAAATGCTTATGTTCAGAATGGCGTCGAAAAGCTCCCTTTCTTCTATGCTTTTCAGCAGTTCATTGAACTGTATGTGGTACAAATGGAGGAGTGTGTCCGAGGTTACGAATATGGGCATGCCCTCGTTCTTCAGAGTTTTGTATGCCTCAACAATGTCATTAACCCTGCCGTAGTCAATAACAACAAATCCGTTTTTTGAAAGCAGGGATTTCTGCTCTTCATTGAGATTGAAGAAGTTGCCTATCTCCTTAAAATTCTCGACCCTGCCAAAATCAAGAGGCAGGTCATAGCCGTCTGCATTCAAATTCAGGGAAAGCCCCTCGCAGGAATAATAAGAAGCAAATGCAGATTTTGGATTTTCTATATGGGCTGCTTTTACCGGAGAAATCTTCATCGTGTTTTCATTAATGCAGCCGCTCAAACTACTTAAAATGAATGTGCCTATCATGGCAATTGCCATTAACTTTTTCATCATGCCACCTTCGTCTTATAATGGAAACAGGATATAAATTGTTATGTAAGACGTTCACCTTTCGGGAAACGTTTCTGTGTTTTCAGCAGAATTCCTCATAGCATATTATCTCATCAATGCTTTTTCTTATCTTTTCTCCTTGCCCTCCTTCAGGATATCCTAGCGTCATCAGAGCAACAACCTCGCAGTTTTCAGGCACCTTCAACAGTTCTTTGGCCTTGTCCTGATAGAAAGCGCCTATCCAGCATGTTCCGAGGCCATATGAGGTCGCTGCAAGTGCAATATGCTCCATTGCTATGGCTATATCTATATGCCTCGCGGGAACCCCGCACGTCATGGTGTATGATTTTTCGGTGGAAACGCCTGCGATTATTGCTCCTGCCTCCTTCACGAATTCCTGCCCCTTTGCGACCTCTACCATCTTTTCCTTCTTTATTTTGTCTCTCACAATAATGAACTTCCATTCCTGGCGGTTTTTGGCGGAGGGGGCGAGGCGGGCTGCCTCCATTATTTTGAGAATGATATCCTCCTCCACCTCCATGTCCTTATAGTCCCTGACAGAATACCTCTTTTTTATTGCCTCAATCAATTCCATGATTATAATCTCTGCGGCCTTTTTATTCCCATCGCTATATTTTTAAAGCGGAAGCACATATATCAAACATGTTCAGGGTTAAAATAAAAGCTGATTTTCTCAGAAATGTGGTAGATGCAACCTCCATACTTGTTGACGAAGTGAAGCTTCACTTTACCCCAGACTATCTGTTTGCGAGGGCTGTTGACCCTGCTCATGTCGGTATGGTCGATTTCCGCCTGAAGCCGGATGCATTTGAGGAATACGATGTTGGTGAAGATACCGAGATTGCCATAGACCTGGAAAAGTTGAGAGGAATTCTTAAGCTCCCGTCGACTGAGGATGCCATATCACTTTCGTATGAGGAAGAGGGACGCCTTGTTGCACAGATAGGGAATCTGACAAGGAGGATGGGACTGCTTGATGCTTCCAGCATTACAGATACAAAAATACCAAGCCTTGATTTATCCACTGAAGTTGTGGTTAAAACATCGGAATTATCAAAAGGCGTGAAGGCATCAGAGGCGATTTCCGACCATATAGCTCTTTCTGCAGACCCCGATGGATTTGAGCTCTCTGCAAAAGGAGATACAGATACCGTTACATTAAAAATACCGAAAAGCCAGCTTGTATCATTGAAATGCAAGGAGCCGGTAAAGAGCCTTTTCTCGCTCGACTATTTCAGCGATATGATTAAATCTGCAAGGAGCGATGAAATGAAGCTCTATCTCGGAAATGATTACCCCGTAAAGATGGTATTCAGCATAGCGGAAGGAAACGGGGAAGTCTCATATCTCCTTGCAC
Organism: Thermoplasmata archaeon; assembly: GCA_021159125.1. Lineage (GTDB taxonomy): Archaea > Thermoplasmatota > E2 > UBA202 > DSCA01 > VBQP01. Next base: position 17 of record JAGGSL010000051.1, on the reverse strand, counting down.
CGAGAATAGAGTCGGAT
>JAGGSL010000055.1 GCA_021159125.1 Thermoplasmata archaeon | reverse complement strand
CCAAGAATGCAAGGAGCATTGAAAGGCCTATCAGCAGCAACAATTTTTTCTTTGCGCCCATGATAAATAAAGAGGGAGAGAGAAAGTATTTTTCACCAACACAAAGTTTTACACACTGCTGAATTCAAAGTATATGCTTCCGTCGTTGTAGATACCATTAGCTGTTCCTGCAGGGATGTCTATTGATATCTGTACCCACCAGTAGTCATTGTTATCTCCGATTGTACCAGAAGTTGTGTTATATCTTACATTGGTTACCCCACTATTTGAAGCAACGGGTGTGTTTATTGTTCCGGCATCACTGGAAGCATCAGTTGCACTGTTATCTCCTGCATCGAATGTGACCGGGGTGAAAGATACATCTGCACCATTTCAGACAAGCACTGCTGTACCGTCTGTGTCTATTGTAGCGTTTGGATCTTTGTGTAGCCATATTTTAACGTTGGATGCACCTGCGCCGTCTACCGTTACATCAGTAAGGTTTATGTTAAAGCTTTCCTCATTGACAATACCGAATGCTGCTGTATATGTCTTGTTTGTTCCCGGTGTAAAAGTCCCAAGTTTTAACTTGAGAGTGTAGCTGTCGTTTTGTAAAACATAGTTGCCATCTGGTGCCTTATCTCTTGCGATAAATCGGATGGCACCGTCTGTTGCAGATACACCGTATTCATAGCCTATGGTTGCTCTTGCGTACTGTGTTGCCACAACTGCAGATACTGCCACCATCGCCACTGCAACCAGCAGTAGTTTTTTTCTTGTTCCATTCATAGTTTCCTCCTAATTTGACCTCGCAGGGTGAGGTTCCTTTTTTATTTCCGCCCTGCTCCGTTCCACATACCATCCCTCAACCAACTGGCGCCTGCCAGTTCTTGTATTAAAATGCATGGGATGACCGTTAAATGACTTATTATTCTCTAATATCACACAAAAACTATTGTGTGCGAAAATAGTAGCTATCCTTCCGAAATGAATATTTGCTATGAACTGCATCTCATCCCTTCGAGATAAAAACAGATGTTACATTTAACACTTTCTAAATTTTCTCTTATAAACCGGATATGACTATCTCCTTCCGTTCAGGATTATAGTGCCCCCGCCTATCATGTACATGATAATGTCTGCTTTTATATCTGAAAAAAGCCAGAATATGTAAGCAAAGAACATGAAAAATGCTTTGACGGGCTTGATGCCGGAAGAGATGTTTCCTGCAGATTCCATCAGCCATACCAGATCAGATGAAAAGACATAGAGTATCATGAATAACATAAGGAGAACAATAAGCTCTACCAGAACTTTATCCCGTCTTGCGCCTCCTGTCATCCAATCATTATCAAAAGATTGTATTTATATGCTTACGTTTTTTCGCGGGAGGTCAGCACCTCGCATCCATCCTTTTTGACGAGCAACGTGTGCTCTGTCTGAGCTACAATGCCGCCATCTACTTCTACAAGCTTTTTGTATGCATAGACAGCTCTCCTCCTCAGCATAAATGCAAGTGTCATGTTGACTTTATCCCACCCCACTATGCCTTCCATCCACCTGCTGGCAAACGGCAGCCCGTCAAATTTTTTCCTCATTTCATCTGCAATTCTTCCTTTCGCCCTGCTCTTCAAAAGATATATGTTTCCGTTCTCTCTGTCAACTACGTACCCGCTGCCGTTGGTCGCGAACGGCTCTATTGCTATTACCTCTCCTTCTTTCAACTTTCTGCCATTGTTGTTTGACACGTTTGGAATTGAAAGACCGGCATGAAGATTATATCTCTCCAGAGAATGTCCCTGGAGATTTTTTACAGGTCTCAAACCGTATGACTTTATTTTCTTTTCTATTGTCTCGCCTATCTCTGCTATGCTCACTCCTGCCCTCACGATTTCTATCGCTTCCTGGAGGGCTTCCTCAGATGCTTTTATGATATGCTCATTTTCATTGCTTCCGACCTCTACGGTCAATGCCGAATCTCCGATATATCCGTTGACATGGGAGCCTGCATCGATTTTTACCACATCTCCCTTTTTGAATTTAAGCGAGTCATTTAGAGAAGGGGTATAATGTGCAGCCACCTCATTCACGGATATATTTACAGGAAATGAAAGACCTGCTTCAGACGATATTATCCTCTCTATTTCTTCAGCCACGTCCAGATATCTCACTCCCTCTTTGACCATTTTTGCGCCTGCAGAAAGCGCTTTTCCGAGCACTCTTCCTGCCCTCCTGTATTGCTCATAGATTTCTTCATTCATAAAATTCCTCCGTTTTTATTGCACCTTCCCTGATGACCTTTATCTTTTCATCAGAAACATCAATTATTGTTGAGGGAATGCCTTTGAGTTTGCCCCCATCCACGTAAATGTCAACTTTATTTCCGAGCTGTTTTTCTGCTTCTTCCACTGTTGATGGGGCATTCCTGCCATGTACATTTGCACTTGTTGCAGTTATTGCCCCCGCAAGAGATGAAATTTTCAAAGCCACGGGATTGGCAGGCACCCTCACTGCTATTTTCTCCCTGGCAACAATGTTGGATATTTCCTTCTTCTTTTTAAGTATTAGAGTTATGGGCCCTGGCATGAATTTTTCCGCGATTTTTCTGGCAACATCATTCATAACGGCCACGCTTTCTATTTGTTCCACGCTTCCTACAGCTACGGGCAGATAAATATTCAAAGGCCTTTTCTTTATCTCATACACCTTCTTTACCGCGTTTTCATTGCTTATGATTGCCCCGACAGCGTATAATGTATCTGTAGGATATACTGCCAAACCTCCTTTTTTCAGTACATCCACAGCTCTCTCTATTTCATTCATCTTTTTTCAGCAGGTCACCAATGGTCAGCCCCCTTACTTTTTTCTTTTTTATGATGGCTGGCTTAACATCCTGAAATAAAACAATGCCAAGCACTTTCTCGATTTTCTTTGCCTTTTCATCTGATGGACGCAGCTCCTGGTTCTCAATTTTTGCCACAGTATTTGTCTTTTCGCCTATCATGGCCCCCAGCTGCTGTCTGCTCAGCCCTTTTTGTTCTCTTGCCTTCATTATTTTTGTTCCCCAGTCAGGCACAAGCTCCTTGTTCATTTTCTCAAATATATCTCTGGTGTAATACTCTTTTTTTGATGGGGATATGGAGACGGGTTTTTTTGCTTTTGGCGTCGGGGCTGGTTTGCCGTATGCTGCACATGAACTGCAAACCATCATCTCGGTGCCTTCAATTATAACCCTCTGGAGCCTATCTGCCTCCTTCCCGCAAAGTTCGCATCTCATTGACAGGCAATATGTTTCGTGAATAAGAATTTATCGGGTTATGCCGCCTCGTAGTAATATTCTCCTGCAGCCTTCTGCTCTCTGTCGAGGCGAGAGCCTGGTTTGTTCACTCTCGGGCGGTTGCTCTCTTCGTCCCTGCGGAATGTCACTCCTAACTCCTTCAAAAATATATTCATGCCTGTCCGCAGGTCAAAGGGGCCCATTCCTTTGCCTCTTACTCCAGGCTTTCCCGTGAACACCATAATGGACTGGCTCACCATATCGATGAAATACACATCATGGTCAACAACAAGTGCAGCCACTCCCTCTTTCTCCATGACCCTGCTTATCACCTTTGCCACGCTCATGCGCTGTGATGAATCAAGATAAGCGGACGGTTCGTCAATGAGATATATGTCCGCCTCTCTGGAAAGGCAAAGCGCTATGGCGACTGTCTGAAGTTCTCCTCCGGAAAGCTCTTTGAGGTTTTTGTCATACATATCGTGAATGCCAAGGGGCTTTACAACTTCCTTTTCATAAAAAGGGTTCAGGGACTTGCTGCTTCTGAATATTTCCCTCACGGTTCCTGCAACAGGCTTCACATACTGGGGTTTGTAGCTCACCCTGACTTCGGCATCCACCTCTCCCTCTGTCGGCTCTATAACGCCTGCAAGCATTTTAACAAATGTTGTCTTTCCGATTGCATTTGGCCCCACGACTCCTATGACCTCACCTTCATGAATCTCTCCCTCCTCTGTCTCAAGAGTGAAGTTATCATATTCCTTCTTCAATTTGTTGAACTTCAGCAATGTATTGAGGTTCCTCTTTTCTCTTGGAGGATGAACTTCAAATTTTATCTCCTCTCCGAATCTTACATTCTCTTCCTTTAGATAGCCCGAGAGGTAAAGATTTATTCCGTGCCTCACTGACTTCGGCTGTGTGACAATGCCGTAGACCCCCTTCTTGCCGTATATGAGGTGAATACTATCTGCCAAAAAATCAAGAACTGCAAGGTCATGCTCAACAACTATCACCATCTTGTCTTCTTCTGCAAGGCTTCGTATTTCCTTTGCCATTTTAACGCGGTAGTTGATGTCGAGATATGAAGAGGGTTCATCGAAGAAGTAGATGTCCGCATCTTTTGCCATTGCTGCCACGATAGCCACTTTCTGCAAGTCCCCTCCAGATATCTCCCCCAATTTTCTGTCTGCTATATCTTCCATCTCAAACTTTTTTATCGCTTCGTTATCAACAAAATCACTCACCGTCCTATCTACAGTGGCAAGCTTGTCAACATACTGGGATTTGAATGCAACCTTTATATTTCCTGCAAAAAGTTCGCTTATGTAATCATACATCTCAGTGCCCTTCCAGTATTCGGCCACATCTTCTGGTGGCGAATCCCACCTCCCGAGATTCGGCTTGAGCTGCCCTGACAGTATATTTATCGCCGTCGTCTTTCCTATCCCGTTCTGGCCCAGTATCCCGACAACTTTTCCTTTCTTGGGCACGGGGAGGCGGAAGAGGCGGAAGGCATTTTCTCCAAAGCGGTGGACCATGTCTTTCTCAAGCTCATCTGCAAGATTTTCTATATGTATTGCATTGAACGGGCATTTGTGGACGCATATGCCGCACCCCACACAAAGCTCTTCGGATATGACGGGCTTGCCCGTTTTTTCATCCATAACTATTGTTTCATCCCCGCTTCGGACACGAGGGCAATATCTTATGCATTCCTGAGAGCATTTTTTCGGATGGCATCTGTCGCTGTTAAGAACCGCCACTCTCATTTTTCCACCTTGCATATCCAACTATTTTGTCAAGAGAGTTCACCGCCCTTGCCGGCTCTTCTATGAGAGGAACGCCATACTCAGCCATTCTTGATGCCTGTTCTTTCACCAATTTTCCCCCCATGGCTACTGCCACCACAGTCTTGTCCATCCATTTCATCATGCTCTCAAGCCCTTCGTGGAGCTCGTCAATTGATTCCACCAGAGGGGCATCCTGAAAGACAAAGAAAGGCATTATTATGTCTATGTTATTGTCTCTGCCCATCGCTTCAATGCCCTTCAAAAAATGGGATGCCGTTGCACTCCCTGTCAGATCAAGCGGGTTTGAAATTATGGCAAATGGCGGCAATTCGGAAAATTTATCCTTGCCATGTTCATCCGCTCCTGGCTTGAGCTCCGGTAAACTCAAATTCTTTGAATGATATATGTGGTCGGAGGCAATAACGCATGGGCCTGCACCGTTTGTTATCATCCCCACCCGCCCGCCGCCCGGCAGCGGCTGCGTTGCCATTATTCTCGTGATATCATAAAATTCTTCGAATGAGTCCGCATTTATGGCGCCGTACTGGCGGCTGGCACCTGTGAATATTGAATGGTCTGTTGCCATTGCTCCTGTGTGAGAAGCGGCAGCGCTTTTTCCGAGCGGGGTTCTCCCTGATTTTAAGATTACAACGGGCTTGTCCGGAAGGCTTTCAAAGAATTTTCGCCCGTTTTCGATGCTTTCCATATAAACTGCTATGACATCCGTGTCCTCATCCTTCTGGAGATATGAAAACATGTCAATCTCGTCAACATCTGCTTTGTTGCCGTAAGAGACGAACTTTGATATGCCAATCCTGTCTGCAAAGTTTTCCAAAAGACCGATGCCTATTGTGCCTGACTGGGTGAGAACAGCGACGTTGCCTCTGCCCGGCAGCTCCATGTCCTTCTGGAAGAAGGTGTTGAACCCGTTTTTTGCATTGTATATCCCTATGCAGTTTGGGCCTATGATTCTGATTCCATATTTTCTTGCAAGATTTACCATGTCTTTTTCTAACTGCTCATTTCCTGTTTCCCTGAAACCGCCAGATATGACGACCATGCCTTTAACTCCTTTTTTCCCGCAGTTTTTGACCACATTGAGTATCTTTTCCGACGGTATGGCAACAACAGCAAGGTCAACCCTGTCCTCTATCTCGCTCACGGAATTATAGCATTTTTTTCCGAGTATGCTCTCTGCTGCAGGATTCACAGGATAAACATCTTCTCTAACCTCAATGATATTCTTCAGAATTTCATAACCTATTTTACCGGGGCGGGAGGAAGCTCCGACTACCGCCACTCCCACCGGATCAAAAAATTCATCCATGGAAGACTATTCTTCTCCTACAACTATTACGTCCCTCACTGACTTCACTGAATCAAAGGGAAACAGCAGATAGCCGTTTTCGTCCTGCTGGTAAAGGCGCGGATCTATTTTGTCTGATGGCTCCACAATCAGATCTTCCAGCTTCCCTGTTTTCTCATTCACGGTTATGTTGCGAAGTGTCCCGAGATACATGCCCTCATCGCTCATGACTCTTTTGCCCCTTAAATCATTCTCCATTACCTTCATTTTTCCACCTTCTTGAATATGTATGTGCTTTTTTAACTTTTCTTTTTGCAATAACTGTTATTGCATATATACTCTTTGGGCATGCTACTCCCGATTCCCTGCTGTCAATGCATTGCCTTCAATTCCGTATGCGTAAGCCGATGCTTTATCTTCTCCTTTTCTCTATGAGCACCAGTGAAATTATGGCAGCTGCAGTAATGGCGAATTCAAAGCCCGGCGTCTTGCTTTTTTCTCCTCCGTTATTCTCTTCATTCTCTCCGTTTTCCCCTCCCCCCAAATCAGTACCATAAGATACTTTGTCTGCGGAGAATGAGGGAACGGTTTCATAACTTGCCTGATTCCACTTTGTTTCTTCTTTATCTTTAAACGCCCTCGCATAGACGACAACTTTGCTTACCTCGCTTTCACCTTTTAGCATATCATATGCCCAGTTATAGTTTGATATCGGATATGTGCCGCTCATGTTGAATTCCCATTTATTCCAGTTCCCTTCGGTGGAATTGAAAAACTCGTTGATTGAATAGCCTCCAAGACTATGGTGAAATTCCGAGGGGCCTACTATCCAGCTTCCATAATCATATGTCCCGTTTTTGTAGTAAACAACAAAGCACAGCGAAACATGGTCGACGCCGTTTGTTGTTCCTTTGACCATAATGCTGCCGCTTATGTAATCTGCATTTTCTTTATTAAGTGAATAATCCACGTCTGTTATTGCAACGTCTATGCTCCCGTCAGTTGCTCCACCTTTTGTTGGGTCATTTAATGCGTCAACTCCGTTATCGCCGTTGCCACCGCCTCCGCCGCCCCCGCCGACAAACGAAGTATAGTCCCACGTATTTGTGGTGGCATCGCCTGCAAATGCCCTGAATTGCAGGGTGCTGGCATTTAGGGAAGAAACGGCGTTGTATGGAACTTCAAGAGTAAGGGTGTTGCCATTTATTTTTGCTGTAGCCTGTCCTGCGGACGAAAGCCCGGAGTAGTACCCTATTCCGTTTGAATAGACAGCCCCAACATCAGTGCTTCCATCATTCAATTCAAAACTATAGCTGTATGCATTATTTATGTTCCCTGCAACTTTCATATGGAATACAAGGTTGTTTCCTTCCACGGTTGTCCATGCCTGTACCACGTCCATATCAGCATTGCTTACATCTCCCTGTGCGTCGTTCACTTCCAGTTCAAAATCTGCTGCCGTTGCTACAGGCAACATCATCAAGAATGCCAACAATATTGCCATCTTTTTCATGTTTTCTGAATTTAAATTTTGATATTTACATTTTTCTCTCAGCCGAAAATCATGGAAAGAAGAATGACCCCCATAATCCTGAAAATCGGGTCGAGAAAGGGCAGGCGCAGGAGCAACGGAATGGACGCAACTTCCGGCCCTTCATCCGGAATGGAAGTGGAGTTTGTAAGGCGGATAAAATGAACACTGTTTTTTCCTATCAATTCGGTTGTGTTGTATGCAGATGAATCCATCTCATTGTCCTCAACAACTTCCAGATGATGCTTCTCATCTATCAAATAATGGACAGCCCTGTACGAATGCCATGGAAGATTGTCGACAGCGATATCACATTCAGTGTCTGGTCCATCATAATTGCTTATCAAAATTGAAATGTTTGTTTTGTCACCAGATATGCCAGCAAGGCATGTAATTCCTGCCGAAACATTTGTTGGAGTGGATAATCTGATGGGTGTATCTCTCCCCAGGTAATGCATAGCAAGATATGAAAGTGCAGGCTTCTTGAAGGTTCCATCAGCAGCAAAAAGGGAAAGGTCGAAGCCTATGAGCCTCATGAGCCAGTTGTTGTCCTGCGTTCCCCTGTATCTGAAGGCATGGTCAATGCCCGTATCCTGGAATAAAATGAGCGAGGAGGCGGTGAATGCGGCGTTTTTCGCATTGTCCTTGTCGCGCTGGGGCGAGAGTATGTTGATATTCCATTCCGTGTTGATATTCTCGCATTCTGTGAATCCGTGATCATCAAGCATTTTGCGGACCGCACGCGATGCCCCGTACAGCTCGTTCGGGCTGTCAGCATACATGTGCCACGAGAAGAAGTCCAGCGGCAAACCATGCTCTGCCACGTAATCCAGAAATCCGGTGGTGTAATTGGCATTGCCTATGGATGAGGTGCACGGCCCTCCTATTTTCAACGAGGAGTTGTATTCCTTCAGCGTTCTGGATGTTTTCTCATACATTTCATAGTACTGCTCTGCCGTGCCGTTCCAGAAGCCGCCCAAATCAGGTTCGTTCCATATTTCCCAGTATGTTATGTTGTAATGGTAGCCGTTATCCCATCCGTCGTTGTAATGCATGACAACATGCCTGCAAATCTCAGCCCACTTGCTGAAATTTTCGGGAGGCTGGCGCAAACTGTTGTTGTCGCTCGCACTCTCGCCCAGACGGTAAAAAACTTGACAGCCCGCGTCTACAATGCCGTTGATGTAATAATCGCTGCTTGAAAAGTTGTAGCTCTCCTCTTTCGATGGATCGGCATTCCAGTCGGGAAATATCGTGCTTATGTCCGTCGGACCGGAAAAATCATGAGTGCGGACAAAGTTTATTCCAACTGAGCGGTATGAAGGAGTTATGTCTGCTCCGTTGACATAATATATTGGAAGAGGGCCTGAATTTATCTCTGAAAATGGTTTGATATTCCCATCTGTATCATCGCAATCAATTGAGATGTTCAGCGTATTGCCTGGAAATGTCAATGCTGCGGGCGCAATTAGCAAAATGGTAACAGAAAAAGCAATCACATTTAGAAAAATTTTATGCTTCAGGGCCATGAAAATAAATATAAAGGGTGTATATATAGGAAACCATAACCAAAATGTTTAAAAAAGGTGCCTATATCTCTCTTAATGGGGACAAAGGAAATCCTTGAGGGATATGATAAGGGCAATATATCTATAACGACGGTTTGCTCTCATTCTTCGTTGCAAATTTTCAACGGGGCAAGAAAAGAAGGCTTTCATACCACGGGGATAGCAATACGTTCTCCCCCGCGCTTTTACGATGCATTTCCTCTCGGCAGGCCGGACGAATTTTTTGTAATCGATGACTACAAGAAGATGAATAAATACGCTCCTCGCCTGAGAGAGAAGAATGCCATAGTCATACCTCACGGCTCATTTGTCGAATATATGGGCACAAAGAATTTCGAAAAGCTGGAGCTGCCGATATTCGGCAACAGGGACGTGCTGGAATGGGAGTCAGATAGAGATAAGGAGAGAGAATGGCTCGAAGGCGCAGGTCTGGAAATGCCTACCGTCATTGAAGACCCGAGAGACATAACAAAGCCAGTCATTGTCAAATATCATGGGGCAAAGGGGGGCAAGGGATTTTTCATTGCAAAGAATTACGATGATTTCAAGAAGAAAATAGAGAAGGGAAAACCGTATATCATCCAGGAATTCATGGTTGGGACAAGATATTATATTCATTACTTCTACTCCCCTATTTCGAAGGACGGATACAGAGTCGGGAAGGGAACTCTGCAGGTTATGTCTGTAGACAGAAGAGATGAGACAAACATAGACGAAGCGCACCGCCTTGGCTCCATTTCAGAGCTTGAGGATATGGGCATAAAGCCCACGTTTGTTGTCACAGGCAACATTCCCATTGTGATGCGCGAATCCCTCCTGCAAAAGGTTTTTGATATGGGCGAAAGGGTCATCAAAAAATCTTACGAGCTTTTCGGAGGGATGATAGGACCATTCTGCCTAGAAACCGTCGTAACTGAAGAACTCAAATTCAAAGTTTTCGAAATCTCTGCAAGAATCGTTGCAGGAACAAACGTATACATGTCCGGCTCTCCATATGCAGATCTCATCCAGCCCGGCCTTTCAACAGGGCAGAGGATAGCGCAGGAAATAAAGATGGCAATAGAAAAAGACAAACTTGAGGAGGTTATAACATAACTCTTCATGTAATTCTGGCAGATAGCGAATTGGAACTCGTTCCTCCGGAAATTGCTTCCCTTCCTGCAGTAAAGAGAGACGCGGGGAGAAGGGGGAAGAAAGCGAAGGAATTGCTTCTTGACTCGTCTCTCCATCATTCTGCCATGAAAGGATTGTTGGACGAGAAAAGGCGGGGGAGACCGGACATCGTCCACATATCTCTGCTCATTGCAAACGAATCAATTCTTAACAGAGAGGGCATGCTTGACATGGCTGTCCACACAAGAAACAACGAAGCAATAAAAATAAGTCCTGAAATGAAAGTCATAAAGAATTACAACCGCTTTAAGGGGCTCATAGAACAGCTTTTTAAGGAAGGAGAGGTACCTCCTGGCAATCCCCTTATGAGAATGGAAAGCAGGGGTGTGACTGAAATTGTGAATGAAATAAATGCAGATAAAGTGATAGTTTTATCGGAGAATGGGGAAGCAAAGCCTCTTGAAGATGTCCTTACAGAAAATTCTGCATGCATTATCGGCGGCTTTCCCCATGGCGATTTTATCTCGAATGTGAAGGAAATTGCAGATGAAGTAATAGCCATCTATCCGTCGCCGCTGCCTGCCTGGATTGCGCTTATGGAGGCGATAGTTGCATACGAGCGGAAATTCGTAAAAAGTTATTTATAGCGTCTCTGTAATTTTATTGGAGTGATAAAAGAGGCAAGTTTCTGGAGCGCAAGCGGGGAAGGCGGGAAAGTTCAATGTTTCCTTTGCCCGCATAACTGCGTGATTTCTGAAGGAAAAAGAGGAATATGTGGGGTAAGGGAAAACAGGGGCGGAAAGCTTTATTCATTGATATATGCCTCTGCCTCATCCGTCCATCCAGACCCAATAGAGAAAAAGCCACTATTTCATTTCCATCCCGGCAGTTATGCCCTTTCCTTCGGCACGGTTGGATGCAATTTCAAATGCCTCCACTGCCAGAATTATGAAATATCACAGGCAAAGCCGGAGGATTACCCTCTCATTGAAATCATGCTAGAGGAAGCCGTACGAATGGCAAAGGAGCATAAGTGCGAGGGAATCGCATGGACGTACAATGAGCCGACGATATGGTGGGAGTACACATATGACACATCAAAAATTGCGAAAAGAGAAGGGCTGTACACAGCATATGTCACCAACGGGTTTACTGGCGAGGATGCAATAAGGGAAATTGCCCCATATCTTGATGCGGCAAATGTTGACATAAAATCAATGAGCGATGATTTTTACAAAAAAGTTTGCGGTGGCAGGCTCCAGCCGGTTCTTGACTCGTGCAGTATTTACAGGGATGCAGGAGTTCATCTTGAGGTCACATATCTCATAATTCCCGCTCACAATGATTCTGAGGATGAGATAAAGAAATTTCTGAAATGGGCTGGCGACGAGCTTGGCTTTGATATTCCGATACATTTCTCTGCATTTTTCCCACATTACAAAATGAGAGATGTGCCTCCGACTCCGCTCAAAACATTGCTGAAAGCATATGAAATTGCAAAAGGCGAAGGGTTTGATTATGTTTACCTTGGCAATGTGCCTCATGGCGACTATGAAGATACATTCTGTCCTTCGTGCGGAAATAGGCTGGTAGAAAGGCGCGGATTTTCAGCAAAAATAGTCGGGCTGAAAGATGGGAGATGCGCAAAATGCGGTGAAAAGATACCGATTGTGATGCAATGAGGCAGAACGAATTAGAAAAATTTTATAACTGCCCTCACGTTTATTACATGAGCGTTGGGAGAATGAAATGAATAAAAAATTGGTTGTGGTTGCTGTAATGCTGTCTGTTCTACTCATCATGCCTGCCACTTCGTATCAGACGAGCATGGCAGATAATTTCCATAGCGAAGAGAAAGACGGTGTGGCAAGTGATGGCAATACCCTTTATGTCGGCGGTTCTGGTCCCAACAACTACACGAAAATTCAGGATGCGATTGATGATGCAAGTGATGGAGATAAGATATTTGTGTATAATGGCACATACTATGGGGGGCTGATTATAAATAAAACTGTGAGTTTGATAGGAGAAAGCAGAAACAATACAATCATAGATGCACAAAAAAAATTTACAATTATGACTTTAACTGCCGATGGAATAAATGTAAAGAATTTTACACTTAAAAATGCTGGATTTAATATCGCTGGTATTAAGATATTTTCTCAGAATAATCAAATATGTTGCTGTGATATAAATTCAGGATACCCAAGAATATACATTGAGAACTCCAACAATTCAATTTCAAATTGTGCAATAAGAAATGCTGGTATAGGTATTTACATCGGTGGTGATTACAACAAAGTAAGCAACTGCATCTTTTACGATACCGGAGAGGGAATACACATATATTCTTCATTCAATGAGGTAAAAGAATGTAATTTTGAGGTTAACGGAGAGAGTATAATAATTGAAGAATCCTTTAATACCGTTCATAGATGCACATTTTCAAAAAATGGATGGGGAATATATATAAAAAAATCTTCTTATAAC
>JAGGSL010000122.1 GCA_021159125.1 Thermoplasmata archaeon | reverse complement strand
TGGTGGATGTTATAATAAGAGAGAAAGAGTTTTAGATTACCCAATCCACTTTATTACATCTGAAGTTGGCTTTCTTGGTGATGCCTTTGATATGCTTTTGGCATATCCGAGGGTGAGGCATGCTGAAATATGATGTCTCTCTGGCATGCCCGCCTCTTTCATCATCTCGCTATTTTCTATGAATTTTGCAAAACCTATCCAGCAACTCCCAATGCCCATCGAATGTGCTGCAAGCATCATGTTCTGGGCCGCGCATGCACACGATTCGTCATTGAATATTTCATCATCCGTTAAGATAAAAACAACGGCAGGTGCATCATGGAATATGGTATCATTTTCTGAAAAGGCAACAGCACGAAGAAACATCAATGTCTGCTCATCATTCAGCTCCCTGTATTTCCTCTTCCATTTCCGTCTCTGCTTGAGTATTTTTCCTATCTGCTTTTTTGTCTCTTCGGACAATCTCTTTATCTCTTCACGATTTGTAACAACGATGAACTTCCAGGGCTGGCGGTTCTCCGCAGAAGGGGCATATCTCCCTGCCGTAATGATTTCTTCCATGATTTCTTTTGGAATTTCATTGCTCTCATAATTCCTTATGCTCCTTCTCCCCTTTATGCATCTCAAAACCTCGTTTTCCATGGGGTAAAACACTCTGGAATAAAAAAGCTTATCCGTCCGTGCATAATTTTATAATCGATTTACAGATATTGGAAGAGAAAAGATGGAAAAGAATGTGAGGACAAGAACTCTTGCCACGGTGATAATTTTTTTATTCCTAATTGATGGCATGTTTTCCGTCACCGGCTCGTCAGAGAATAACAGCAGTGGCATACTCTACGTAGGCGGCTCAGGTCCCGGCAATTACACAACCATTCAGTCGGCCCTAGATAATGCGAGCAGCGGCGACACCGTATTTGTGTATGACGATTCCTCGCCGTATGAGGAGTGCATAGTGGTCGACAAGTCAATTACCATTATGGGCGAAAATAGAGATACCACTGTCATTGATGGTAACATTTCAATTAATGCTAAATCTGTCATCATGCACGGATTCACCATACGCTCTGCAAGCGGTACAGGGTCGACAGGAATAAGCATAGACTCCGGCAATACCTGCATTTCTGATATCACCGTTTCAAGGTATTCTTTTGGTATACATGTGCTCTCTGGGTGCAACATCATATCGGATGCAGAAATCACCGACTGCAGCATAGGGATTTATCTTGCCTATACTGGCAATAACAACGTCATATATGATAGTACCATATCCCGCAACAATGAGGGTATACATTTTGAAGGTTCGGAGAACAATCTGGTCATCTACAGCAACATATCCGGCAATGACGAGGGCATATGGATAGATTCGGGATACGGAAACTCCATATTTCACAACAACATAGAGAACATAACACTGTGGCACTCTCGCGGCACGGCGGTGGAGGGCAATAACTTTCCAGGCAATGCAAATCATGCAACCTTTTTCTTCAGTTTGTACGAATCGCCGTTTTCACAGAATCACTGGAGCGGCAATTACTGGGGTAGCAGCACTCTGTTCCCGAAAATCATTGTGGGAAGATGGTGGATATTTCCGTGGCCGAATTTCGATCTCCGGCCGGTAAGCAAGCCATACGAAATAGTGAAAAACCCCGTTGTTGTGATGAACACGTCAATGGGAACCATAATGATAGAAATTTACAAGGACAAAATGCCCATCACTTCCCAAAATTTTGAAAAGCTCGTGGAAAGCGGATTCTACGACGGGCTTGTTTTCCACCGTGTCATAGACGACTTCGTCATTCAGGGAGGCGGCTTCTATCCTAACGGAACGTATAAAGAGAGTCCTTACGGTCCCATTCCTCTGGAGACAAATCCTGATGTGACACACGTCGACGGCGCCATATCAATGGCAAGAACATCTGACCCGAACAGCGCCACAAGCCAGTTTTTCATATGCGATGGAGCGCAGCACTATCTGGACGGGCAATATGCAGCATTCGGAAAAGTCATAGAGGGCATGGAAGTCGTGAGAGCAATCGCCTCTGTGGAAACGACCACAAAACATGGCATGCAGGACTGGCCTGTTGACGAGGTTATCATAGAACATGCAGCAGTTCTGACATAAGGAAGGAAAGACGGCTGCTTATTCCAATATCTCTTTATATCAAAAAAAGCTTACTCATTTGTAAAATGTCGGAAATAGAAGAGCTAAAAGAAATATGCATGAAAATTGCAGAGGGCATAGAAGATAGAGTCAGGGAAGAAAAACAAAAAAATTTCAGACAGCTGTCACAGGAACTTTATATGGGAGCAGACGGCACACCCACCCAGCGAATAGACAAAATTGCAGAGGATATTGCATTGTCAACTGTTAGCAAAAAAATGAATGTGCTTTCCGAAGAAGCAGGATTTGTAGATTATGGTTGTGAATATACTATGGTCATCGACCCTGTGGATGGCACGAGAAATGCGGTCCATGGAATACCTTTCTACTGCACGTCAATTGCAATAGGGAAGGAAAAATTGAGCGATGTAAAGTATGCCCTGGTAAGAAACCTGCTCACAGGAGACACATACACTGCTGAAAAAGGAAAAGGAGCGTTTCTCAACGGAAGTAAAATAGAGGTTGAGAAAACATCCAACGAGCCAATATTCTCTCTTGCCCTGGGAAAATCAGGGAATAACAGGATGTTCAACCTTCTCAATATCAACAGACTGAACATCCGCTCTTTAGGTGCCGCTGCACTTGAGATGTGCCTTATTGCGTCTGGCTCGATTCATGCATACATACAGGGAAATGATTACCTCAGAGTCACGGATTTTGCTGCTTCGACGCTGATTGTCAGAGAGGCAGGCGGGGAGGTGTTTGATATCAGGGGAAAGCTTCTTGATACCGGACTGAATCTCAAAGAGAGGAGCAGCGTTATTGCTGTTTCAAGTGAGGAATTCCTGGAGGGGATACTATGAAGTGGGGACTGGTTTGTAAGCCTGACAAAAAATCCCTCTCAATCGGGAAAGAGATATATGAACTTATAGGAGATGCGATGCTGGAAAAGAAGATAGCCTCATATCTCGCCAAGCCAGGACACACAATAAAAGAAATAGGAGAAAACGCAGATAAGATTGTAGTCGTAGGCGGGGACGGCACCATACTCATGGTTCTGAGGTATACAACAAAGCCCATATTCACGATAAACACAGGTTCAGTTGGATTTTTAGCAGAAACTGAGCCAGATTATGCTGTCGAAGGAATGAAAAAAGTGCTTGATGGGGAGTATATCATAGATGAAAGGAAGAGAATAAAAGCAGTATTGAACGGCGAGAGATTGCCGGATGCAACAAATGAAGTTACTATCCATGTATCAAATGTGGGAAAAATCCTCTCGCTCGAACTTATTGTCGACGGAATACCCACAGAAGATGTTGACGGAGATGGCATAATAATATCGACACCCACTGGCTCTACAAGCTATTCGCTATCTGTTGGAGGACCAATAGTTGACCCATCCATAGGAGCATTTATCGTTGCCCCGATAGCACCTTTCAGACATATATCGTCCCCTCTCGTCATTCCAGATAACAAAAAATTGGAAGTGAAAGTGATGAGAGAAAAAAGTGCAAAGGTGATTGTAGACGGAATACGTGCAGGCATGTTATCAAAAGGCGATGAGATAATTTTGTCCCTCTCGGAAAAAAAATCACCCTTTATCCGCCTGGAGGAAGATTTTTACAGGAGGGTCTATGAAATGCTGTCATTCAGCGTAAAGAGGGCAAAAGATGGAAAAAATAAGGGGAATTGAAAGAAGCTGCATAGACCTCATAAAAGAAAGCGCAAAATCTGTTCATCCAAGAGAATTTGCCGGCATGCTGTCAGTCGGCGATGATAAAAGTATAATATCTGAAGTTGTTTTATTGCCGGGAACAATATCAGGGGATTCGCATGCAATCTTCAGATTATATATGATGCCTATCGATTATTCAATTGTCGGAACCGTCCATTCCCATCCGTCCCCGTTTCCGACACCTTCGGAAGCAGACCTGCATTTATTTGAGAAATACGGCAGGGTTCACATAATAATGGCAATGCCCTATGATGACAGCTCATGGAGGGCATACAACTTCAGAGGAGAGAGTATAGAACTCGAAGTGGTACAGTGATGAAAGAAAAAATTATCGAGGAGCTGAAGAAAGCCCGTTCAAAAGACCTGACATTTTCGTCAGGGCGCATTCTCGGCTCCATGTGCACCCGCCCCCACCCCATAGCTGTAAAAGCATACAGAATGTTCATTGAAACAAACCTTGGCGACCCTGGGCTGTTTCCGGGAACTAAAGAAATAGAAGACAGAGTCATAAAAATGATTGGCAGCATGCTTCATGCCCCTGAAAGCATGGGGGGGAGGATGACGTCCGGGGGGACAGAATCAAATCTAACAGCTTTGTGGATTTCGAAGAAAATGAGCGGAAAGAGGGAGGTAATTGTATCCGAATCTGCACATTTCTCATTTGTAAAGGCATCTTCTCTCATGGGGCTAAAAATAAAGGTACTGCCATCAAAGAATTATGTGGCAGATGCTGAAATGCTGAGAAAGGCGATAAGCAGGGATACCGCATGTGTTGTCGGCATAGCAGGCACAACAAACCTCGGGCTTATTGACCCGATAGAGGAAATGGGAGAAATATGCGAGGAAAAAGATGTTTTTTTTCATGTGGATGCCGCATTCGGGGGATTTGTGATTCCATTCCTGCAAGAAATGGGTTATACAAAGAAAAAATTTGATTTTGAGGTAAACGGTGTCAGCAGCATATCCGTAGACCCGCATAAAATGGGGATGTCCGTCATACCATCAGGGGTTCTTTTGCTCAGGAAAAGAGAATGGCTGGATGTTATATCTGTAGAATCTGCATGCACCCATACAAGAAAGCAGATGTCCCTACTCGGGACACGGCCCGGGGCTTCGGCGGCGGCGACATATGCCGTCATGAAATATCTGGGGAAAGAAGGATATATGGATGTTGTCAAAAGATGTATGGCTGCAACTGCATATGCGGAAAAAAAGCTGACCGAGGAAGGATTTGAATTAGTTGTAAAGCCGGAGACAAATTTGATAGGGGTGAAAGTGAAAGATGCAGGGAAAATCGCAGAAAAGCTCTCTGCTATTGGATGGAAGGTGGGCGTTGATGAAGAGAACGGATTTATAAGAATTGTTTTTATGCCCCATGTGAAAAAGAGATTAATAGGGGAATTTGTTAAAGATTTCAAATCGGTGGTTTCATGAGCAAAATCGAGGAGAGTTTGAAAAATGCGCCAATAATAAAGAAGGGGGACTACAATTATGTCATACATCCCATAACAGACGGGATACCGTACATTGAACCGTCACTTCTGGAAGAGGTTATCAATAAAATGAATATTCCGCAATGCAAAAGAATTGTGACAATGGAAGCGATGGGAATACCAATAGCCACAGCCCTTTCTCTCAAAACCGGGATACCGTTCACGATAATAAGGAAGAGAAGCTATGGGCTTCCCGGGGAGGTGTCTGTTAAGCAGGTTACCGGCTACTCGTCCTCAAACCTTTTCATAAATGGAATTGAGAAAGGAGATGAAGTTGTTATTGTTGATGATGTTGTCAGCACAGGAGGAACACTCGTCGCAGTTGTTTCTGCATTGAAGGAAATGGGAGTCAAAATAAAAGGTATATTCATAGCCGTGAACAAGGGAAATCTAAAGGAGATAGAAGGAAAAATAGGGATGCATATAAATACCGTAGTTGATATCGAAGTGAATGGAAAAGTCAAAATCAAGCATAGTTGATTTCGAAAAGCTGAGGAATATTGCAGACGGTTCCAAAAAAATTTTGGTAAAAATGCCTGACGGGCTGTACAGCCTGTCAACAGAAATCTCTGACTTTCTTTCGTCAATGGGCATAGAAACCATAATCTCTGCCAATCCCTGCTACGGGGCATGCGATTTTTGTGACGGAATTGACGGCATGGGAATAGATAAGATAATATATGTGGGAGAAGCTGAAATGCCTTATCTTCGAAAAAAATATCCTGTGGAAACATCATTTCTTGAAATCCATTCAAAATTTGATGCATCAAAAGCGGTAAAAAAAGCAATACCGCTGCTTGAGGGGGGAAAAATAGGAGTCGTGAGTATAACCCCATACCTACATCAGATAAAAAAATGCATAAAAATTCTGGAAGAACATGGTTTTGCAGCCGTGGTGGGTAAAAAAAGCAGAAGGACAGCATATGACGGCCAGATACTGGGCTGCGATCTGACAGCAGGCACATCGATAGCAGGCAGTATTGATTCCTTTTTGTATGTGGGAGACGGATTCTTCCATCCTCTCGGTTTATCTCTTTCATCAAAAAAACCCGTCGTAATAGCCGACCCGTCCCAGGACAGAGCAATGAAAGACGAAATAAGAGAAATGAAGGAAAAGGTAATGAAAAAGAGATATGCCCTCATCTCAAACTCAATGGGCAAAAATAGAGTGGGCATAATCATAGGAGAAAAGTTGGGACAGAAAAGAGTGGAACTTGCGCATGAAATGAAAAAACTTGCTGAAGGAAAGGGAATGAGCGCTTATCTTATCTCCTCAAACAACCTCTCCCCTGATAGGCTTGACTACATGAATTTGGATTTTTATGTCTCCACTTCATGCCCCAGGATAGCAATGGATGATTCTGCCAGTTATAAAAAACCTGTACTTACCCCCATAGAATTCGAGATTTTGGTGGGAGAAAGAGAATGGGAAAACTATGAATTTGACCAGATTCTTTAGAGATTTATGCAGAATATATCATCCAGCTCATCTTCCTCTGAGTTTCCCGCCATATCATATGCAACCACACTGAGATCACATTTTCCTATGGGTGTATTCCACTTGTATTCATAACTGCTACCGCCGTTGCCATATATTGTCTTCTTGGCTCCGCCCGCATTGATATCTATGTGGTCTATGCCTGAAAAATCATCTGTTGCAGAGATTTCAACTGTTATTTTCCCGACAACAACCGTATTGTATGGCAAAGGAACAAATGATATTGGTATCGGGGGTATTATCTCCCTTCCGGCAATGTTCAGGTAAAGGTAGCCGCTCTCAGGCCTTTTTATGGTCACAGACGGCGGCGTTTTATCAACTGTAAAGTTGCCAGATACCGCCCACCCCGTATTGCCCGCATCGTCGGTTGCATTTATTCTCACCATATAATTTCCATTGTCCCATTCGCTTATACCATAGGTGTACTTTCCACTGTTTGCAGTCCTTTCCACAATGTTTTTCCATACGCTTCCGTCACGGCTGTAGGAAATCCAGATGGTACCGTCAAGGTTTTTGTCAATATCATCGCTTGCATTCCAGAATATAACAAGGTTCTGCCCGCCTCCAAGGACTTCCCCTCCCCTCGGCTGGTCTATTGTTATGGCCGGGGGCAGATTATCCAGTATGAAGGGCTGGGAAACGTTGCTGCCGTTATTGCCTGCTTCATCGGTTGCGACAACCTTAAGGGCATATGAGCCATCATCAAAAGAAAATGTGTTCCATTCGTATGTGCCTGTGTTGTCAAGCCCTGATGCAATCTCTGTGCTTTCGTTGTCTTTTATGAGATAAAGCGAAATACTTCCGTTCAAATCGTCGTCGACATTATCGGATGCATTCCATTTGATTGTAAAAATGCCTTTTACATAATCCTGCGCCGGGGCAACAACACTCACCGAAGGTGAGGTTTTGTCTATCTTTATGCTGGTTGCCTTTGTTACTTCATGCCCGGCATAATCTTTTGCATAAAACGTAAAAGTATGGTTGCCCTCCACGGTAAGCAGGAAGTATCCGTTGTAATCCCTCCACGTATTCTGGTCTATTCTGTACATTATGCTCTCCACGCCAGATGCATTATCGTCTGCTGAAAGCGTGACTTCCACGTTTCCAGTATACCACCCGTTGTTGCCGTCCGGCATGCCAGGCTGAAGATAACATTCTATTGAAGGCGATGATTTGTCGATATTTACCTCGGCGTGTCTTATGCGCTCTTTATTTCCTGCAAAATCAACAGAATAATACTCGACGTCATGCATGCCCTCATTTGATATGTTGAAAGGACCATCGTATCCTGCCCAATCTCCACCATCTATTCTATAAAGAGTGTAATTCACACCAGAGAGATTATCGGAAGGCAAGAGAGTTACACTCACATTTCCGGTAAACCATCCGTGATTGCCTTGTGTACCATTTATAACGCATGACGTGGACGGCGGAAAAAGGTCAATTTGATTTATGAGAGGATAATTATCCACGTTGCTCCCCCCCGGTATTGGATAAGGCGAGTCAACTATTCCATCACTGTTGTTATCCCATGCACCCTCGCCTGATTCATCAAAATCTGACCAATAGTTACCTTCCTGCAATGTTTCATTGTCCCAGGTGTTATTGCATTCGTCATATGCGCTGTTTGTATTGCCAATGAAGTCGTTATGGTAAATCAGATTTGAGTCGGAAGTGTGATTGCCCATAGCAGATATGCTCACCCCATAACTATTATCAAAAATTACACAATCGGTTATCGTGGAATTTTTGCAGCCCGACATTGCTATTCCAATATTGCCCCCGCCTACTTTGCATCCTGTTACCTTGATATTTGAGACATTTGAAAGAACTATGCCCTCTCCGGAGTTGTTCACTATTTCGCAATTCTTAATCGTTGTATAATTTGCGCCTGATGAAACGTTTATCCCGCAGCCGCCGTTTTTAATAATAAATCCAGAGACATTTGTTTCATCTGCGATTACTGAAACAACATTTCCTGTATTTCCCCCGTCTATAACTGCATTTTCACCGACGAGGTTGATTGATTTATTTATTACAACATTTTCATAATATGTACCGTCTTCCACAATTATTGTATCTCCATCGCTTGCATTGTCTATCGCCTGCTGGATGGTTGTATAATCTTCGGTGCCATCAGCTGCGACATGTATAATCCCGTTCTGCGCAGACGGCTCGTCAGCCAGCACAAAAAAGGAGAGAGCAGATACTAAAACAAACGTAACAATAAGTACTTGTGTCATTCTTTTACTATTCATTTTTCCACCGTTGCCTATGTGATGGTAAAACAAATACTCTTTTAAAATGTTTGCTGTCTTTCAAAGGCACGAATGCCGGCAAAAGCATTATATATGCCCTCAATTTTGCTGAACGCATGAAGATACTTCTCATATATCCGAAGCTGGAGCACGGGGTCACGACCCAGAGAGACAGCAGAACCCCCTTCTCAAAACTTTTTGGAAATCCCACACTCACTCTCCCGCAGGTGGCTGCAGTCACGCCGCCGGAGCACGAGGTCAGAATACTTGATGAAAACTTTGAAAAGGTGGACTTTGACGGGGATTACGACCTTGTGGGCATAAGCGTCCTTACCATGACCGCTCCCTATGCCTACAAAATGGCAGATAAATTCAGAGAGAGAGGTGTAAAAGTTGTTCTGGGCGGTTACCACCCCACAGCCCTGCCGGAGGAGGCAAAACAGCATGCGGACAGCGTTGTTTTGGGAGAGGCGGAGGTCAGCTGGCCCCAGTTGCTTGAAGATTTCAAAAAAGGCAAACTAAAGCCGTTCTACAATATGGCATGGCCCGAGCCCGAAAAAATTCCAGAGCCAAGGATGGACCTTGTTAAGCATCAGCCACTTACGGGTTGCATACAGATGTCAAGGGGGTGCCCCAATGCCTGCGAGTTCTGCTCCACATCTGCGTTTCTGGGAAAAAGGGTAAGGAAGCGACCTTTGAAGGCAGTAATAGAAGAAATGAAAAAGATACCCAATAAACTCATAATATTCAGGGATGCATCCCTCACCACGATTCACAGCTACAGCAGGGAACTCTTCAAGGAAATGATAGAGCAGAAAGTGAACAAAAAGTGGATTGCAAACGGGAATATAAATTTGCTCGGCAGGGATGAGAAATTCCTTGAACTGGCAAGAAAGGCAGGATGCATCGCATGGTTTGTGGGCATAGAGTCTATATCCCCTGCGAGTTTGAAAGAGGCACATAAAATTTCGAATAGGGCAGATGAATACGAAAAAGCAATCAAAACAATAAGGAAGCACGGAATGGCTGTTGTTGCAGGCATAATATTCGGATTTGACGGCGATACGCCCGACATATTCGATGCAACCCTTGAGTCAATGCTTGAGTGGGATATAGATGCGGGAGAGTTCAACGTTTTGACGCCATACCCTGGCACGCCGCTATACGACCGCCTTGATAGTGAGGGGAGAATATTCTCAAAGGACTGGTCGAAATACACGCAGTCAAACGTGGTTTATTACCCCAAGAACATGACGCCCGAGGAACTCATGGAAGGAACAAGACGCGTGATAAAAGGTTATTACTCCACCCCCCAGATGATGAAGCGGTTGTGGGGAAATGTGAAACTATCTAAGCTGGCAGCAACTTCTTTTGTCGTACCATCAATAAACTTTGCAATGAGGCGCTATTACATGAGAGAATTTTTCTGAATGCCACTAAAAATAAATAAATAGCAGTGTCATTTCACCAGTGTGAAAAAAGAAAGGGTTCTGAGAGTGAATAATTGCGATATTCACCTGGTTGGGGTAATTCACGGGCTCGAAAGAGAAGGCGAAAGAGTGAAATACCTGTTTGAAGAAATAAATCCGGGGTGCATTGCCCTCGGCATACCTAAAGAGGATATTGCCACGATAAAAAAATTCGTGGATGACGGCATTGAATTTGACATGTTGCCAGAACAGAAACGTTTTTTTGAAATTCTTTCACACTATGGAAAAGTTTCAATTCCTCCGCCAGACCTGGTCGCCCTGTATAAACTTTCGGAAGAAAAAGGCGTAGACCTTGAAGCCATAGATATGGATGACGAGCATTATGCAGATGTTTTCACAAAAAAGGTCTCTCTCATAAACTTTATCCGAAACTCAAGAAGGAACAAAAAACTGCTAAAAAGAGAATTTGATTTCCATAGCGCAGAGGAATTTGTTGAGGAATGGGAAAAAAGATACAATTCAATGAAATCCTTCAGAGCCATAGAGAAGGCAAGAGAAGAAAATATGGCATCGCGCCTTCTTTCCCTTTCTGATAGATATGAAAAGATACTTGCAGTGGTACCTTATCAGAGATTTGATGGAATTGCCGAGCTCTTATCCCGGGATTGAAAAAGCATAAAAATGGGAGGGGCATTACCACTTGGTGCTAAAATGTCAAAGAGAGTAGTAATAATGGGAGCAGCAGGAAGAGATTTTCATAACTTCAATGTTGTTTATAGAGATAATAAGGAATATGAGGTCGTTGCTTTCACAGCAACACAGATTCCAGACATTGCTGGCAGGAAATATCCTCCAGAGCTTGCAGGAGAACTTTATCCTGACGGCATACCGATACTGCCTGAAGAAGATTTAACAAAAATAATCAAAGAAAATGATGTGGACGAAGTTGTTTTTGCTTACAGCGATGTTTCCTACCAGTATGTGATGGGCCGCTCTGCGATAGTAAATGCCGCAGGCGCTGATTTCAAACTTATAGGCCCAAAGCGTTCAATGCTAAAATCAACAAAGCCTGTGATTGCAGTATGCGCGGCAAGGACAGGTTGCGGGAAATCCCAGGTTTCAAGAAAAGTTTTCGAGATATTGAGCAAACGCTATAAGGTTGTATCAATACGCCATCCGATGCCATACGGCGATTTGTCGAAACAGATATGGCAGAGATTTGCTTCATATGAAGACCTCGACAAACATGAATGCACGATAGAAGAAAGAGAAGAATATGAGCCATACATAGACATGGGCGGAGTTGTTTATGCCGGCGTTGACTATGGGGAAATTTTGAGAGAGGCAGAAAAAGAGGCAGATGTGATAATATGGGACGGGGGCAACAACGACTACTCGTTCTATAAAGCTGATTTTTACATAACAATAGTTGACCCGCACAGGGCAGGAGATGAAATCTCCTATTATCCCGGAGAGGTGAATGTGCGACTTGCAGATTTGATAATCGTGAATAAAGTGGATACTGCCAGCAAGGAGAGCATTGAAAAAGTCGAGGAAAATGTGAGAAGAATAAATCCGGAAGCAAAGATTTTGAGGGCAGAATCACCTGTCACCATGGAAGGAGAAGATATTGCCGGCAAGAAAGCTCTGGTCATTGAAGATGGACCAACACTGACACACGGCGGCATGAAGTTCGGCGCAGGAATAGTGGCTGCAAAAAATGCAGGAGTTGAGATAATTGATCCCCGGCCGTATGCAGAAGGCTCCATAAAGAAAGCTTTTGAAAAATACCCCCATCTGAAAGATGTTCTACCTGCCCTCGGCTACGGCGAAAAGCAGATCGAGGAATTAGAAAAGACGATAAACAGGGCAGAATGCGATGTGGTGATTTCAGCAACCCCGATAAATATACAGAGGGTTGTAAATGTCAACAAACCCATAGTGAGGGTAAAGTACGGCATGGGAGAGGAAGCTGCAAAGCGCTTGGAGGAAATACTTACCTCCAAGTTTTAGCCTTCCTGCAAACCAATTGTTTACACCATTATGCATGGGCTAAAATAGGTCGCTTAAAAATTATAAAAGAAAAGAAAAAGGGATTAGTCTTTTCCGATGTCCCAGATGGCTTTTACGGCCAGAAGACCGGCTATCGGTGCAACAAAAATGCCCAAAGCGCTAACAATTCCGTCCAGATAGTCACCGAACCACTTTATGTTGCCAAATGATGTCGCACTTATTGCTATCAAAAGTATGGCTGCCATCATGAAAGTCGGTATCTCTTCCTTTGTTATTGTTCCCATTCCCAATATTGCCAGAATTCCTGCTACAAGACCCAGAAATCCAAGAAATGCTGCAATGTATGCCGGTGTTGCTTCTCCCGAATAAAACGGGTCTATTGCGTCTGCTCCTATTGCCAGTCCCACAATTATTGCCACTGCTATTCCTATCAGGAATATCCAACTACTTACTTTTCCCCATATTTCTGCCATTTTACATCCCCTCGTTTTTTTATTTACCCCAATCGGGTATAAATAGATTGAGATAATCATATTTAAGAGTATCGAAATTTTTTATTATATTGAATACACCCCCAATTGGTGAAAGC
>JAGGSL010000047.1 GCA_021159125.1 Thermoplasmata archaeon | reverse complement strand
GCCCTTCCCCACAATTCCTATGACCTCATCTTCCACAAGGTTTGAGGCGGCATCGGCAAGGTTATCAGGAAAATATATGGTTGCGCTGTCGCTTTCATCTTCTATCTCAACCAGTACATGACTATTTTTCCCTCGTTTTATTTCACTCACAATACCGATTACAGAAACATCTCCCTCCCTCCTCTGAGCATTTTTGAGAGGAACGACGTTTCTCATTTCCTGCCTTTTTTTTAGCAGACCGTAAAGCATTTCATACCTGTTTTTGAACAGGTGGGTAAAGTCAGATATTGTCCCCTCGCAGCTGCTCTTGCCTGTCACATCCTCTAATATTTCCAGCTCAATTTCCTCGCTCTCTCCTCTGGATATATTCGGCGGATTGTATGTATTTGGCAGCTCATCTAACCTCTCCATCCCTCCTTCAGAGGCCCCATTATCAAAAAAACTCTTTACATCATCTATCATTATGCCCAATGGTTTTTCATCGTAACTCCCGAGCAATTTCTTGGAATTTTTTAGAGCATCGCCTGACT
This sequence comes from Thermoplasmata archaeon, assembly GCA_021159125.1. Classification (GTDB taxonomy): domain Archaea; phylum Thermoplasmatota; class E2; order UBA202; family DSCA01; genus VBQP01. The sequence goes on along the minus strand of JAGGSL010000047.1, from coordinate 12,957 downwards.
CAATCAGGAAATCTACAGCTTCCGATTGTATGAGCACCCCATTTTTCTGGAAGTACTCTATTATCCTTCTTCTCTCATCCATTTTAGCCGGTGTGGACACGCCTCCAAGTGAACATGCAAACCATGAAGCGACTTGCCCGCCACTTTCCTCGATCCCGTGACCCTCTGAGCACCAATAGTCCTCGGGTGGGCTGCTCCCTTCCGGGCCTGACCCTTTGCCCGAAGTTAAGATGGGCTATTGACTCTCCAGCCAATAGTATCCATCACCTTTGATCCCAGAGGACGAGATTTCATTGTCCAATAGCGGATCGCCGCATAGCCTGCACATTGCCTTGAAGGCTTCGACCCCGACGTAAGGCGATTTTCGGTTACAGGAGACGCCTAGCCTCCCGGTCTAGTCCACAACCTTTAGCCAGAATCATAATATCGGTGTGCTTTAATAATATTACCATGGCAGGCGGAGTATCTTGAATTCATTGGTGAAGAATCTGTAGAACATCCATGCAAGCGAACCGGTTACAAAGGCGATGTCCCGCCCCATGTGCCACAGGAAAGTTATTTCGTCGTTGCTCCCATGGTAGTATCCTGCCATATATGCGTCCTTGGCAAGGTATACTATGGAGATTATCATCACCCCAACTACCACAATATCCACATAAAAAAGCCATCTTCTCCATTTTTTATGTTCTACTTCCATATTTCCTCCTCCTTATTTCCTCTATTAAAGAAATGGTATTCGGTATAAAAGTTTGTGCATTACTGCGGCATGAAGCTGTGTGGGGCCTGGCTGTTCCAGCGGAGTTAAAATTACGAAGAGAATAATGAAAAGCGAATGGCATAAGCTACTTTTGGAAAAGCAGCGACTGGAAAGAAGACAAAACACCGATAAAAACAATCTAAAGATTTACCTCTCCCTGCAGGGCGATATATGCCTTGCCGCCCACCTTCACTTTATCTCCTGAAACATCCACGAAAACAGTGCCATCTCTTCCTATTTCATACCCCTGTTCGGACTTGTATATCATGCTTTTTAGCAGGCCGTGTTTTTTTAAATAGGCCCCGAGCGCCCCATTTGCCGTCCCCGTGACCGGGTCTTCATTTATCCCGTAAAGCGGGGCGAAGCAGCGTGCGTGCACAACACTATCTTCATTCAATGTTTCAAATGTGAAGGCAAATATTGATCCCACGCCACTGCTTTTACACAATTCCTTCACCTTTTCAAAATCAGGTTTTATCTTCTCCATTGTTTCTATGTGCTCAATAGGTACGTTCAGGGAGAATAATCCTGTTGATACCGCCTCTATCGGCAAATCGCCTATTTCGCCTACTTTTATATCCAATGCATCTGCAATTCTGCTTTTATCGATATTCACATCTCTGAAAACAGGTTTTGCCTGTTCCATAAATACCGCCCCTTCCTTTATTTCTATGCCCAGTATGCCTGCCTTCGTTTCCATGGTGAAATGCTCATCTCTCACAAATCCCAGCTCTTCCATGGTGTAAAAAGTAGCTATGGTGGCATGGCCGCAGAGGTCAACTTCCCTCAGTGGTGAAAAAAACCTGACTCTGAAATCCGCGTTATTGCCTTCCATTACAAATGCTGTTTCAGAGCATTTGAGCTCGGACGCTATTTTCTGCATGTCTTTTTCGTTCAGCTTATCGCTCTCCAGTACGACTCCTGCAGGATTTCCTTTAAATGGCCTATCTGTGAACGCATTCACAATATGAAAGGGCATATGCATTTTTTCATCCATATGTTATCACTCCTTTTCTTCCCTCAATCTTTCATATGCCATGTAAAACGGGAGATTCAATATGGCAAAAAGAGAGATAATGCCCAGAAGATGGAAATAAGGAAATTGGTATAGCGTGTCGGGCGAATAGTGTATGCTTGCAAGTGAAGCAATAAATGCAATCAGATTCAGGATAAACCACAACGCTATAAATCCTCTGATTTTATCACCATTATTTAATGCGTCAGCAGCATATAAAGATATTTGATTTTTTATATCCCAAGGTGTGCATTAATATAGTGCAATATAATATATGTTTGTGAAAAAGACACCTTGCGAAATCATTGTGTGGGACGTTCTGCCCTGTATAAGAAGGGAACTGGCAAAAAGCATGGCAGAGATGGGGTTGAGCGAAACAAAAATTGCTGAAATGATTGGCGTGACAGTTGCTGCAGTATCCCAGTATCTCTCTGACAAGAGGGGCACTAAAACATCCTTTGACGGCGATTTGCAGGAAGAGATAAAGAAGTCTGCCGACAAAATTGTGAACGGGGAAGATGCTGTTAAGGAAATATGCCGCATATGCTCGCTTATAAAAGTAAAGGAAGGAATAGAAGTACCCTGCGGGATATGAGTTTTGATGATTTTGTTGATTTGCGCCGGTTAAATTATTAAATTATTTCAGACTGTATGTTTTTCAGAATTTCCGGTATTTCGGCTATCACATCAGTTGCTGTCATTCCATAACTCTTTTTCTCAAAAGCAATATTTCCCGCTGAGCCGTTGATAAATGCGCCCATTCTCGCAGCGTTGTATGCAGAAACGCCCTTTGACATCAATGAGGCAACAATCCCTGAGAGTACATCACCTGTGCCGCCTACTGTCATACCTTCGTTGTGAGTATAATTCAATTTTATGCTGTTTCCATCACTTATTATGTCAACAGCCCCTTTCAGCAATATTGTGCATTTTCTTTTGCGTGCCTCCTCTTTTACAATGTCCTTTCTGCTGTTAATGTCCTTGGGCAGGGTTACACCTGTCAGTTCTTTAAATTCTCCTGCATGAGGGGTTATGACAACATTGCCGTTGCATTCCCTTTCGCCGAAAACCTGTATGGCATCGGCATCCACAACCATGCTTTTATTCAACGTTATGCACTCCTTTATTATGGCATCGGCAGCTTTTTTCGCTCCTTCGCTATTGCCGAGTCCTGGTCCTATCACAACTGCGTCCACCCTCCCGAGAAACTCCTTTATCGTGGAAACATGCCTTTCATCCAGAAACTCTCCTTCGAGAGGCATAACGATAAGGTCCGGTGAGAAAGATGCTACCACCTTCCACACCTTTTCCGGCGTAAAAACAAAAGATAAATCAGCACCTGTTCGCAGGGCGGCCGTGGCGGCGAGGGCGGGTGCCCCTGTGTATGGCCCGCCCCCTATTGTGAGAACAACCCCGTTCTCGCCTTTATGTGAATTTTTTTCTGGCAGGGGATAATAAATCATATCGCCCGGGCCTACCACTGCCTCCGCCTCCTCCGGGATGCCTATGTCTGCCACAAATATCCTGCCGCTGTTTTTTTCGTTCATTCGGTCTTTTGCAGCATGAAAGGTTACGGTAATATCGGGCTTTACTGCTGTTTTACCTCCCAGGCCAGTGGGGATATCCACGGAGATTACTTTGGCAGGGCTTTCATTCACCGCCTTTGCTATTGTATTGTAAGGTTCTCTCAGCTCTCCTGATGCACCTATACCCAGCATCGCATCTATAATTAATTCGCTTTTTCTCAGCTCTTTTTCCATGCCTTTTTTGTATCTGTAAATGGGAATGCCAGCTCTTTTCGCCCTTCTGAAATTTTTCCTGGCGATCAGAGACTTTGCTTCCTTGACCATAATTATCTTTACATTGCGCTTTTTTGACAGATAACGGGCAGCAACAAGCCCGTCCCCTCCGTTATTCCCTCCCCCGCACAAAACCGTGCAATTTTTAAAATCAAATTCTTTGAGGGCTGTTTCAGCCACTGCCTTCCCTGCGTTTTCCATGAGCGATTCGGGGGGCATGCCATAAAGGGCCGAATTAATATCCAGCACCTTTACTTCCATTGCTTCCATACCAAAAAGTTAAACATCTGCAATATATAACATTTACATATGATGCCAAATATGGACCCTCGCCAGCTTAAAAAGATAATGCAAAGAATGGGAATGTCTGTCACCGAAATAGAAGATGTCGAAGAGGTCATCATAAGAACCCCGGATACGGAGTATGTATTCAAAGATGCTGAAGTCACAGTAATGGATGTAAAGGGACAGAAAACATATCAGATTGCAGGAAAGCCGGAAATAATCAAAAAAGTGAATGAGGATGACGCGAAGCTTGTTGCGGAAAAGACAGGCAAGAGCATAGAGGAAGCAAGAAAAGCCCTCGAGGAGGCGGACGGCGACATCGCCCAGGCAATAATCAGCCTTTCCTCATGAACATCACAACTGCATCCTCCCCATTTCCATAATAAGAGGGAATAATGCCTTTGCGTTCAAATCCTACCGACTGATAAAATTTCAATGCCCCCTTATTCCCTATTCTTACCTGTATTTCAATAATGCTTGCATCCATAATTTTTACAAGTTCCTCTATCAGCTTTTTTCCGTACCCTTTTCTCCTGTAATCCGGATGGACTGCCAGCGAAATTATAATTCCTTTTTCCCCCATCTTTACGCCTATAATATAGCCCCTAATTTTTCCCATTTCCTCGGCAACAAGAAATTTTGCCCTCAGATATTTTTTGAAGACAAATGCAGGATAGGGGTGCGCGAAAGAAAGCTTTTCTATCTCAGCAACCTGTGGTATGTCCTTCTCGGTGCATTGCCGTATCATCGTAATGAAAATGCTTTTCCTTTTAAAAATTCATGTGATGAAAAGCAAATTTTTTCGTCAATTAATTTGTACTTTGTTTGGCATCATTGCTTACCAGTTTCTCCTTCGCCTTCTCTGCCTCCTCAATAATTTTTTGTTTGTCAAAGTATGGAAACTCTCTCTCAAGCATGACAGCCCTGCCATCAATTATTGTCGATGATACATTGAAACCGGAGGCGGCATAAACGGCATGTGAAATGGGATTGTGCATGGGCGCAAGGTTGGGCATGTCCATATCAAGGCATATCAAATCCGCTTTTTTGCCCTCCTCTATGCTGCCCGCATTTATGCCGAGATACGATGCTGCATTTACCGTTGCCATATCCAGCGTCTGCTGTGCTGTCACAATCTGAGCATCCCATCTGTGATGCTTGTGAATGAGAGCTGCGAACTTCATTGTTTCGAACATATCAAGCTTATTGTTGCTGGCTGCTCCATCTGTTCCAAGTGTTACACATGCGCCTGCATCAAAAAGCTCAGGCAGCGGGGTGAAACCGCCTGTTGCAAGCTTCATATTGCTAACAGGATTGTGGGAAACGCATGCCCCTGCCCTTGCAATCTGCCTCACCTCCTCCTTCGTTATCCACCCACAGTGAGCGAGCATCGTTTTTTCGGTAAGCATACCATTTCTCTCCAGCTGCTCGAGCGGGCGGGCACCATAGCGTTCAACAACATCGTAGACCTCCTTTCTGGTCTCTGAGCAGTGGGTATGCAGCATTGTGCCATACTTCTCTGCCAGTTCCGATGCCTTCTGCAGCGTTTCAGGAGAGCACGAATATGTTGAATGGGGGGCGACAACTGGCTTGATGAGCTCATCGCCTCTCCATTTCCTGATGAATTTCTCGCATTCGGGCAGCAACATTTCCTTCTTCATTTCGGGCGTATCGAAATCGATGATGGAAAAGCCGGCGAAGCATCTCATTCCCATTTTTTTACATGTGCGGGCTATGGTATCTTCAAAAAAATACATGTCATTGCATGTTGTTGTGCCTGTGGCTATCATCTCGAGCAGAGCAAGGCGTGTGCCTGCTTCTATCATATCCTCATTCAATTTACTTTCTATGGGCCATATTCTTGTGGTAAGCCATTCCTCAAGAGTCAAATCGTCGCCGTAGCCGCGCATCAATGTCATGGGCAGGTGGGTGTGGGTGTTTATCAGTCCTGGCATGACCATCTTTCCGGTCAAAACATACTCTGCCTCGGTTGATATTCTTTCAGATACCTCCGCTATTACATCATCTTCTATGTAAATGTCCCCTTTCTTTACCTTCCTCCCTTTGTCCTGTGATATAATCAGAGAATCTTTTATCAGGATGCTCATTTTACTCCAGAATTTCTATGTGGTATGCCTTTATGAACGGTCGCTCATCTCCCACCATCTCTCCTTCAACTTCTATTTTCCTTCCCTCGAGTTCCATCTTTTCGTCTATGAGGACGCCTATCAAGCCCTTATCGTAAGAGAGCCGGATAAGATAATTTTCCCTGTAAGGCACAACAGCCTTGGCAAGTCCTCTAACAGTAACCGTTCCTTTTCTATGGCTTTTTTCCGGTGCAGCTTCCTCTTCCTTTCCCTCCCAGAATTCATTGAACAATTCTCGCAGTTTTCTAAGAATGCGCCCATCGACTGTGCGGAGGGCAAGCTGTCCTTCTCTTATCTCTCCTGAAAAGATAAGCGCTTTGTTACTTCCCAGAATGAAATTCCCGTATGCATCTGGATTCACTTTCGCGCCTTTTGAGAAAGCAGTCTCTACTTTAACAACAACCTTTGCATTTCTTGGCACGTTCATTTTCAATTTCTCAGCCACTATCATCGGATTGCTTATCTCTGAAATGCTCCATCTCTTTGCAATTTTGCATGTTTCCACTACTTCCTCCTTTTTCCAGCTCAGTTCTATGGCTATCGAAACCGCTATAATTCCCACCACAAATCCTACAATGAGGGATATTACATCCACAATATCACCAAACTATAATAGGTGGATGAGTATATAGATTTTGATGACGAAACTCACATTTATTGGGACAGGAGGCGGCAGATTTGCCACAATTCTGCAGAAAAGAGCTACAGGGGGCATATATGTTGCAGATAGGGGTATACTGATACATATAGATCCTGGACCGGGCGCTCTTGTGAAAATGTACGACCTGGGGCTTGACCCGACCCAGACAGATGCATTGCTCGTCTCGCACTGCCATCCTGACCATTACAACGATGCAGAAATTTTAATGGAGGCAATGACGATGGGCGGCAAATATAAGAGAGGTGTTGTTATAGGAAGCGAGAGCGTGCTGAAGGGAAAAGGAGAATACCGCCCTCTATCAAATTATCACCAGTCGCTTGTGAGAGAAGTGAAGGTTGCAAAACCGGGAGATGAATTCACATTGAAGGAATGGTATAAGGTCGAGATAACACCTGCCCATCATTCAGACCCTACAACAGTCGGTTTCAAATTGCATATGAACAATGGGATAATATCATACACGAGTGACACAGAATTTTTTGACGGACTGGCTGAAGCCCATAAAGGGGCAAGGATACTGGTAGTTTGCATGACACGCCCCCTGGAGGGAAAAATACCTTTCCACATGTCGGCCGAAGATGCGGCAGAGCTGATAGATGGGGTGAAGCCGGAATTTGCTATATTGACCCATTTGGGGATGAAGGTTATCCCCAGAGCAACTGAAGAAGCCACGTGGATATCTGAAAAGACAGGAGTTCTGACCGTTGCTGCAAGAGATGGAATGAGGATATATGCAGGAGATAAAATAGAGGTAAAGAGAAGGTAATTTTTAATTTAAATTGCCATTATATTTTTTCCAGTATCATCTCCGCAACTTTTTTGCCGGAAAGAAGCATCCCTCCGAATATGGGCCCCATGCGCGGTGCGCCCATAACTGCGTTGGAAGCCATACCTGCCGTGTAAAGCCCCGGGTAGACCTCTCCCGTATTCTCAACAGTCTTTCTCTCTCCTTCATCAGCCCACATAAATTTCTCGCCTTCTATTTTCCCAGATAATGTTTTGAGCCCTACTTTTTTCTCAACTATTCGGCAGATCTCCGAAGGATGGCCTGTCGCATCTATAACTGCCTTTGCTTCAAATGAAAGCGGGTCAACATGCATGCCAGCCGCAAGCACGCCCGTCCAGTTTATCACAATGCCGCATATTCTCCCTTCCTTCGCCATAACGTCCTCTACTGTCACAGCACTGAACATGGTTGCCCCTGCATCTATCGCCCCTGCAATTAGCTTTGCAGTCGCCTCTATTGAATCTGCGACAAAATATTCTCCCCTCCTTTTGCATTTAATTCCGACTTCCTCCAGAATTTCCTTTCCGTCTTCCTGAACGACGATAACCGGAAAAGTCATCCCGCCGCCCCACATCCCGCCGCCCGGCGAGACCTTCCTTTCAAATATGCAGACTTTTTTGCCAGCTTCTGCAAGATAGCGCGCAGCTGTCAGGCCTGATGGGCCGGCCCCGACAATGGCAACGTCCATGTTTGTTGACTGAATGAATTTTTCGCTGAATTCTTCAAATATGCATTTTGTTATTTCAACGTCCTTTATTTTCATCTTGTAAAGGCATCAAAATTCGATATATATTACTTCTCCCCTTTCTCTTTTGAAAGCAGCGAAGGAAGGTGTATCATGTAAGAGCCGTCTTTCTGTATTATTATCGATTTGTCGTCCATGAGCCTCTTCAGATTGATGCGGTATTCCCCCAATTCTTCCACAGATATGCTCTCCACCTCTTCGCTTTGCTTTGATATGCTCTCTGCAACTTCTTCCTTCTTCTTTTCTATTTCCTTGAGCAACTCTTTTACATTCTTTGGCTCTATGTGGAGCCATTCCTCGTCTTCTACTGCCCTCTCTTTGATTATCTCCTCTATTGCTTCTAACTCGACCTCGCTTTCTTCAAGCAGTTTCTTTCTCTCCTTTTCACTGAGGGGCTTCTTTGTGTAAAAAAATTTCTTCCCGCCGCAAACAGGGCACCCTTTCAAAATATCGGCAGAACCGTCTTCAAAAACCTTTCCGCATTTCAGACACTGGTGAGGCATATTATCTCCCTAAGATGATTGTCTTTATTATATTATCATCTCTGTGAATGGTCTTCAATTTATCCGCAGGCCCTATGACCGTCATGCGCGGAGGCCGTATTTTGCCCAGCACTTTTTGAAGCCACGTAACTTTTCCATCCTCTCTGTAACCTTCAATTTCTATTCCAATGAACTTGTCAGGTTTTATTTCCTTCATCGTCTTTTCTATAAGTTTTGATTGCTCTTCTGGCGTGAGCCCCCTTTCAAGAACCAATACCTCACCATGTTTAACTTCCTCCAGGATAAAATCTATTTTTTCATCAACGGTCATGCTCTCGAGCTTCTGGTGCGAAATCAAATTTACCTTTATTTCGGTCATATTATTTCCTCCTTGCCTTCCCGAACAATTTAACCATGACCTCGTATAGCATTTCTATATTGTAGCCGGTCAGTGCAGAAATGGGAACCACGTCATGCTGGGGAAATGCTGATTTTATTGTTGCGGGTGTTGAACCGTCCAAATCGATTTTATTTGCTGCTATCAGCACAGGCAAATCTCTTGCCTCCAGATTTCCTATTATTGTCACATTTACCTGTGTGAAAGGATTTTTCGTGCTATCCATAAGGAGGATGACGCCATCAACGTTATCCAGCCATCTTATTGCTTCTATAACTCCCTCCGTCGCTTCCTTCGCCCTCCTTCTTGAATCTTCCTCACTCAGCCCATGTTCCATAAACTCATGGAAATCTACTTTGGTTGCTATTCCGGGGGTATCTATGATGTCAATAGTAAGTGAAGAATCCCCGTTTTTTATTACAACATTATCTTTCTTTTGGGCCCTTCTTGTCTCGTGGGGTATTTCTGAAACAGAACCAACCACGTCCCCGCTCCAATCCCTTGCTATTCTGTTTGCCAGTGTTGTTTTCCCTGCATTGGGGGGGCCGTATATGCCTATTCTGACATGCTTCTTCCCGAAAATGGATCGAAGCGCTGCCTTAAGTTTTCCAAGCAGTCCCATCCTTATCTCCTCATATACATGTGCTTGCATTTATTTAAATTTTGTTAAAAAGAACCCTCGAGCCCCTTTCTTTAAAAAAGAAAGCGCTTCATCGTAAAGAAATATTTTTTAGGTGCGAAATCTCTTTTATCTGAAAGTTTTCTTTCCAAGAAAAGGCTCTAAGGAAGTGGCTTCACACCCAAAGAAACTTAAGGGAAGAGGATAGAAGGAGAAACCGTAGGTGTCTCCTCTTGGCCCAAAAGTTCTTTTCCCGAGGGTTTTCTTTTTAAGAAAAGGCTCCAAGGTAACTTTTATTAATCCTTCTGCTTATGACGGAGGGAATGGATGAGCAGCTAAAGCGGATATTCGAGAAACAGGGTTATACCATTGTCGGGAACCATTCGGCTGTCAAATATTGCCACTGGGTCAGGAAATCATTGATATTTAACATCCCTTGTTACAAACAAACATTTTATGGTATAGAAAGCCACCGCTGCCTCCAGATGACGCCTGCCGTCAATCAGTGCACCCAGAAATGCCTTTTCTGCTGGCGATATCAGGGATTCACTGAAACAAAAATTGATGAGAAAGAGGCAGACAGCCCCGAGTTCATATTCGAAAAAATGCTGGAGGCGCACCGCCAGCAGGTATCAGGTTTCAAAGGTGATGAGAGATGCGATGAAAAGAGGTGGGAGGAGGCAAGAAACCCCAAGCATGTTGCCTGCTCTTTAACCGGGGAGCCCACCCTATATCCCTTCCTGAGCGATTTTTTTGAGATATGCCATCGCCATGGAATGACCACTTTTCTGGTGACCAACGGGACAATGCCTGAAGTTATAGAAAATATGGATACCCTGCCGACCCAGCTGTATGTTTCTGTTTGCGCCCCGAATGAGGAAATTTATAAAAAGCTGTGCTGTCCCATGATAAAAAATGGATGGGAAAGGGTGAATAGAACGCTCGAGATTCTCCCATCTTTGAATACGAGAACAGTTATCCGCCATACGTTGGTGGATAAATGGAATCTCGGATATGAAAAGGAGTATGCAAAAATAGATAGTAAAGCAGAGCCCTGGTTTATTGAGCCGAAGGGATATGTTCATGTCGGGTATTCAAGGGAACGGCTCACGATGGAAAATATGCCCTCTCATGAGAAGATAAGGAATTTCGGAGAAAAGCTTGCTTCAATAACAGGATATGAACTTGTGGCAGAGAGAGAGGATTCCAGGGTTGTTTTGCTTGGCAGGGGCAAGGAGAGGAAAATATGAGCGAAATTATCTCATTAATTGCTCTGGTACTTTCTTTTTCGGTAATCATTGCACTTGTTGCAAACAAAAAAAATTTTGGAGTCGCCATGATATTGGGTGCCATTATTCTCGGCCTGCTGTCCAATCCTGAGAAATTGCTCCAAACTTTTTATGAAACTATTACCGACTGGAGGGTTGACACGCTTGTAATTATTGTTATACTCATCAAAATTTTTGCAGTGGTTTTGGAGGAGACAGGGCAGATATCTCTTGTTATTGAAAATTTGAAGCGGGTAATTCCTGAAAGAGGGATGCTTGCCATCATACCTTTCATATTTGGCCTGCTGCCCGTGCCGGGCGGGGCTTTGCTATCTGCCCCAATGGTTGATTCGGAGGGAAGGAGGTTGGGGGTAAGTAATGAAGGAAAAACATTTCTCAACTTATGGTTTCGGCATATAGGCTTTCTTATTTTCCCGCTTGCAACCGCCCTTGTTGTCATGTCACAAATATCCGGAATAAATATCAACAGATTGATTGTTATGCAGACCCCGATATTTGTTGTGTCTGTGATAGTGGGCTCGTTTTATGTAATCAAGTTATCCAAAAAAAGGGAAAAGGAGGAGATTGTAAAGAAGAAGGGAGTCATTCTGGAAACCCTCATAAACTTCACACCTCTTTTGGTTACAATTGTATTAACAATGACTTTATCACTTTTCATAAACCTGAACATTTCGTTTTTAATCTCCCTCCCGTCAGGCATCATCCTTTCTCTCATCATCTATAAAGGAAGAAATAAAGTGCAGTTTGTAAAGAAAGGTTTTTCCGCAAGTATTGGGCTGGCAGTATTCAGCATAATGCTTTACAAAAATGTTGCAAATGTATCGGGAGTTGCAGAAATAGTGGCAAAATATTTGCAGCATACTTCGATGCCTGCAATGTTAATCATACCTGTTTTATCTTTTTCAATAGGCGTTCTCACGGCACACAACATGGCTGCCATAGCTCTCGCATACCCCATGCTGTATCCTATTATAGGGAATGACATACGACTCGTGAGTTTGTTGTACATCTCCTCATTCATGGGTTACCTCATATCCCCCCTGCATCTGTGTGTGGTTGTCAGCTACGAATATTTCAAGCCAAAATTTGTTGAGTTATACAAACTGATGCTTCCGCCTGCCCTGCTGATGGTTGTTATCGCTGTAATATTTTCTATTTAATATCCGCCTATTTTCAGCGATGGATCTCCGAGCAATTCCCACTGCTGCACTATTTTGCAGTCAATTCTGTCATCCATAGGGGGGAATTTATCCATGTAATAAGATAGTCCCGATGCATGGGTTTCTCCGAGCATATCCTTTCCTTCACTGTAACTCTTGAAAAACTGCAGTTCCATATATCTTCCTCTTACTTCCAGACAGTCCTCGCCAGGCTCCCCATAACCATATCCTGTGTTGGCGATCGTTGCGATACTTCCTCCTCCAAATTTCCTTGTCATCCACCACCCCCAGCTCTCAGGGGACCAGGTGGAGTGGTAATATATTGTTTTTATGTCCTTTAGTTTCAGCAGATTGAGCACGCTGACGTTGAACTGGCTGTTGTGGCAGCCGCCGACTATGCATACGGGATACATTCCGTCATTTGAAAATTTCGGAAACTTTGTTACATCTATGCCAATCCATACGCTTCCATCTTTCGGGGGATGTGTTGCCCAGCTCATTGGATTGCCGTGTCCTGAGAAGTGGACAAAACCGGCGCCCTGGCTTATTGCATTTATGATGTCGTCCTCGCTCGAGAGTTTGCCGTTCGATGTCCACACATAATCTGCTTCAAAACCATCAAGATAATTGAATGCCGCCTCTGTTGCAACCTCTCCTTCATAATATGGGTCGTCATTGTCGGGATAAGTATCGCCTGCGATACCAACAAACCTCTTGAACCATTGCTGGTTTTTTGTGGTTGTTTCATATATAATTATCTTCTCAACCATTTTCTTGACTTCATAACTGTTTCTGCACGCAAGCCTGCCGACAT
>JAGGSL010000082.1 GCA_021159125.1 Thermoplasmata archaeon | reverse complement strand
GGAATGCTTTGACTTCGCGTATGTCCGGTACATCGATTTTTACCTTCTTTTTCTTTTTTTCGTTGTACTCCTCCTTACTCATCTCTGCCAGTATCTTCCTGCCTTCTTCTCTGATATTGTCAAGTTTTTTATTTACCTTATCAACAGTATCCCTCAGAAGGAATGCCATGCCTATAAGCAGACTCCTCACCATGAGAGGAAACCCTTCGAACACTATGTCTCTCTCAGGTACCCTTGTTCTCCACGCAGGTTCTTCCCCGAATTTAGTTATGGGCAAACCCATGCCTGCCTCAAGCTCATCGGAAAAAGTAGGGTCAAGCTGGATCCATTCTCCATCTATATTCAGTTCGGCACATCCATGTAGCGAATCGAGAAAACCGAGCATTTCATATGTTTCCTTCAGTATCGGATTATCCTGCAGCAACAAATCATCCAGCTCCTGTGAGGCGGTGAAAGCATATAATCTGAAGCGCGCCTTTATGCCCCCCGCACGTGCAAGCGCAATGAGCAGACTCATTTTATCAAGGCATACCCCTCCTTTGGATTTTATTACCCCTATTGCGCCCCCCATGGGTTTGAATACAAGGTATTTCTGGTTTTTTACAAAATAGTATATGGACTTTGCATACTCAATGGGCTCCTTATCATATGCTCCCAGTTTTTTTGCCAGTGCCATTATCTCCGGGGAATCATACTCGCATAATCGTGTCGGACGGAGATATTTTTCTTCCTTCACTTGAAGCAAATCCTCATAATCTTTTTCATCGAGCAACTTTGTCGTATCATATTCGCTTTCGTCATCGATATGCGCCCATGGCATCCTGGACATCTTCAATCTTTTTTTCCACGCACTTATATTCTGTATTACTGCCCCAGGATTTCTTGCTATGGCGTAAGATAGTGGGCCAACTGTTTTTGCAAAATTCTTTATTATTGCTGGCGGCGGTATATTTCCTTTATCTATCATTTCCCTTAACCATTTCATGATTTCACCCCTATTTCTTCGACCATTAAATCACGCATTAAATTGCCGCATCCTTTTGCCTCTGCCCCTGCCATCCTGCTTATTTCCCCTTCTATTACAATTCCTTCTTTTCCGCATTCAGGACAGCTTTCAAGCAACTTTACCTTATCGCCGGTTACTATGAAACCGGGATAGCTATTTGCAGCAGGGTCAAGGAAAGCAAATCTGCCTTCCTCCCCATATCCTAACGGCTCATCGTTTTCGTCCAATACCATGGGATAAATCCAGGGAGACAGATGCTTGTAACCGTATTCACAATCCAGCGCAAGCCCGTTCATCTCTGACATTCCATAGAGGTCTCGGTAATTGGTTTTTGGTATGCCAAAAAATTCCTCTATTCTGTCCGAAAACTCGTCTATTGATACTTTCTTGTGTTCATGTATTTTCCATCCTCCGCCTGTGAGTATTACCGAATTGCTTTCCCCAAGGTTAAACCGTACGCCTTTCTCCTCCATCTTTTCCATCAAGTCATAAATTTGGAAGGGAAAAGAAAGCATGTATACCTGCTGTTTTTTTCTATCCATTTCCTCAAGGAGTTTTATCAGCTTAAATTGCCCTTTTTCCATCGCTTTTCTTATCACCGTCAATTTCAGTTTGTCCCCCACTCCGCGAATCTGCCCTGCCATGATTCTCATTATATCAATACTCAGGGGCCTGTCCGTGAGAAAATGGCGATGCTGCTCGTCAAATATCCTCGTCCCCTCTGCAATCCATCTGCCCAGTGTTAAATGCGTTTTTGTTGGCCCCGGATAGATGAACTGGGCATTATCCTCTGGCTCGGCTACTGAAAACAACAAGGTCTTATCGCTGGCATAAAACATCCTCTTGCTGGTAATCTCGTCCCTGAACATAAAACTGAATTTACCTGTCGTACCGGAGGAATGATTGACCACACCATTCAATCTTTTTTCTGCCCATGACAGAAAACCCCCGAGTTTTTTCCCCTCAAAATCAAAGTTTCCAATGTCAACCGAGGAAATGGCATACAGCCATTCATATAACTCCCTGGGGTTTTCACTTGGATAATCTTTGAAAAATTTATCGGGAATCATTGGAATTTTGCTCAGGTCATCCTCGTTTTTTATATCATCGGGGGATACGCCGTTTTCCTTGCAGTATTTGTTATAAAAAAGGTTATTTTTGTAATGGTGCAGAAATGCTTCTCTTATTGATTTAAGGCGTAAATCCTCCACTTCTTTTTTATCATAATCATTGTAATCCTCAAGACCATAGATAAGATGGTCGACCACCCTCCACTCCTCTTGGGGCAAATAAAATACCTCCTTCAGCCTGTTCTGCAAATAGCCCATATCCAGTATTTCATGGCATAAATATAATACTTCTTTAAAGAAATATTGAACATAGTTAAAATTTGGCAAAATGGCGCTTTAGCTTTGACTATGCCCTTGAAAAATATTTTAAAGAGATTTATAAAGTCTCTTCACTCTTTCCTCCCCGCCCAACTCTTTTATTATTTTTGCCACGGCGTCCGGCACAAGGTTTTGCCATTCCTTTCCTTCCGCCATCCTGCGTCTTATTTCTGTGCCAGAATATTTTTCCCTTTCGAATAGAGGGGTTCCTTCAACATCAAAACCGTCTTTTTCAAATATTTCCTTGATGGTTGGATTGTTTGAAAGAACAATGTCAAATTTGGGGGATAAATCTGCAACGTGACTGGCATATACGCCGTAGCGATTTATGTCTGGCACAGGAATGATGTAGTAATCGCGGATTTTTATCTCAGCCAGCGCTCTGTGTATCATGAGATATCTCTCTCCGGCAGTAAATGGGTTATGCGGGGTGTAGCTATCATATGCAGAACCCACGGCTATGATTACTTCTCCGTATTTGTCTATTGCGTATTTCACAAGCTCTGCATGACCGTTATGGAAGGGCTGGAATCTTCCTATAAGGAGGGCGCGCATGGTATAATATATCATTCGGGCATAAAAAACATTGGGTAAAATTTTTTAACAGCAGCGGCATTCCATACCTAAGCCGGCGTAGCTTAGCGGAAGAGCGGCTGACTTGTAACCCTTTTCCATGCTTCGCCTGCAAAAGCGTTAACGGAAAAGGATGCAGGAAATCAGCAGGTCGAGGGTTCAAATCCCTTCGCCGGCTTCATGTTTAATTTCATTGCATAAAGGATAGCAAAAGCTATTGCATCCCTTAGAAATGTTTATAAAAAAATCAGTGATGGTACACTATGAAGAAAGAAGCCATTTTTATCGCACTGCTTTTGTTAATAACTGTAATTCCGGTCTATCAGCAGAGCGAAGGCGTAACCGTCACGCACTCCAAACAGGAGGGACTCATCAACATCACTGCTCAGAAGGCATGGGAAATGTTAAACAATGAGGATGACGGCATCCAAATTCCGGTGGACGTAAGAACATTACAAGAATATTTCGATGAAAGAATATCCTCTCCGCATTCATACGACAAGCCGGTGCTATATCCCTTGCAACTGCTGGAAATGCCGCTATTCGCAAATTTATTCGTTAAACTATTCCACGGAAAGGAAGTGATTCTGTATTGTCGGACCGCCCGCCGCAGCGGTATTGCCGGGAATATTATCCTGGAGGGTGGGTACGACGGAACATTGTATAACATGATTGGAGGCATCGTTGCCTGGAAAGATGCAGGATTGCCAACCGTGAAAGGATTTGGATTCGGGTCATAGTTTTTTGCTCCGGTGATTCTTTGATGACGGCTTATCCCTGCGTTTATTTTAAATAATCCATCCGATATTCAGTCTGGATAAAATGAAAGTATCTGATTTGAAAGCTAACAGCAATGTGGACGAGATTGTTTTGAAAATAATTGAGAAAAAGGAGCCGCGTGAGATAACAAAGAGGTTCGGCGGCACAGCCAGGGTGTGCGATTTGGTGGGTGAAGATGAAGACGGCAATACAGTGCAGATCACTCTCTGGAATGATGAGATAGAAAAAGTAGATGTGAATGAAGTGGTGAAAATAAAAGACGGATGGGTAAAGGAATGGAATAACCAGCTCCAGATATCAACCGGGAGGAGCGGCAGAATAGAGAAAGTAGAATAATCAAGTTTTAGATTCTAATTTTTCTATAATTCCGCTTTCCATCAAAAATTTGCATAACCTGCAGACTTCCTTTTCCGCCGGAATTCCCCCTACGATATTCTCTACGGATTTTTTGAATTCCTCTTTCCCTATACCATCAAAATCCACATTCCCTCTCTTTCCGGAAATGTATTGAGAGATGGCCGCATTTGTAACCCCGAGAAGCTTGGCAGCATCTTTTTGTTGCATCTCGTATTCGTTTACCATTATTGATGACATCTCTCTTCTGATTGCTGGAAGAAGATACCAGGTTACAATCTCGCAGGGAACTTTTCCGCCCATAACTAACTAATAGAGAGAGGTATATTTAGCATAAACTATTGTTAAAAATATGCTGAATGAATTCCATGTATGCCAAATATCATTCCAAAATTTTTTATTTGATGAGTATATACTTCCCCATGGAAGAAATTCTTTCTCTCTCCCCAAAGCAACTAAAGGAGGAGCTGGGAAAAGCCGAAGAGAAATACCAGCAATTAAAAGAAAAGAGGAACGAGTTGAACAGAATCGCAAAGATGCTGCGCGAGGAGAGAGACCTTTTGAATCAGGAGAAAAAGAAACTGCTGGAAGAAATGGACAACGTAAAGAAAATGAGAGATGCCCTCGTGAAGGAAATGAAGGAGCACAAAAAGAAGCGCTCCGAATACCAGGCACAGGGAAAATCCCTCATACAGGCAAAGAGAAAGCAGAAAAGCATGTACCAGGGCAACATATTTTTAAAGGCGAAAGAGCTGAAACTCGAGATAAGAAAGCTTGAGTACGAACAGGAAACAATGCCGATGAAGCCGAAAGAGGAAGACAGGATAATAAAGGAAATAAAGGAGAAGAGGAGGGAGTACGAACGACTTATGAAAGAAGTGGAGAAGCAGAAAAAGGTTGAGGTTGATTTAACAGACCTTGACAAATCCATAGATGAGCTTTTCAGCATGGCGGACAAGGAACATGAGATGGTTGTGAAATATTATCAGGAGAGCCAGCAGTATCATGAAAAGTATGTAAAACTGGTGGAGGAGGTTTCAAAGTTGATAAAGGAGATAAACGAAAAGCATAAGGAGTACGTGGAAACAAAGAAGAAGGCCGATGAGATTCACAAAAAGGCAGTTGGGATGCTGGGCAAGGTCATTGCCATAAAGGAAGAGAGGAAGAACAGATACAAGAAAGCAAAGGATTTGATAAAGGAACAAAACGTCAAGGCAAGGAAACTCCTGGAAGAGGAAGATGAGATAATTGAAAAGCACATCGAAGAGTTGAAAAAGAAAGGGAAAATATCCATAGGGGTGTAAATTCAAAATGCCAGCCATCATTCTTATAGGGCTCCAGTGGGGAGACGAAGGAAAAGGGAAAATAACGGATTTTTATGCAAGCCGTGCTGACTGCGTTGCCCGCTTCCAGGGCGGAAATAACGCAGGACATACGGTTATCGTAAATGGAAAAAAGTATAAATTTCATTTAATGCCCTCTGGAGTTATACAGGGAAAGGAGGTGGTCATAGGCAATGGCGTTGTTCTGGACCCTTCGGTGCTGCTGGAAGAGATAGAGATGCTCAGAAGGGAAGGAATTGAGCCCTCTCTACGCATAAGCGACAGAACAAACGTTATAATGCCGTACCATCGCATTCTTGACGGTGCCGAAGAAAACCTGCTGGGAGACAAAAAGATAGGAACAACCGGCAGAGGCATAGGACCATGCTACGCAGACAAAATTTCCCGCTTCGGGATAAGAATGGGTGATTTGATAGACGAGCAAGCATTGAGGGAAAAGCTGGAGAGAGTCGTGCCCATAAAACAGGCAATGATAGATGCATTTAATGCGGGAGAAAAACTCAATGCAGAAAAAATTTTCAGGGAATATGCCGAATACGGCAGAAGACTGAAAAAATATGTTACAGACACAACATTGTATGTAAATTCGCTTCTGGATGAGGACAAAACCGTTCTTTTTGAAGGGGCACAGGGATGCATGCTCGACATCGACTTCGGAACATATCCTTACACAACATCATCCCATCCTGTTGCAGGGGGCGCCTCCATCGGCACAGGCGTGGGGCCAAAGAGGTTCGATAAAGTCGTCGGGGTGCTGAAAGCGTACACTACAAGAGTCGGAGAAGGGCCGATGCCCACAGAACTGAAGGACGCAGTAGGCGGCCATCTTGTTGAGAAGGGAAAGGAATACGGCACCACAACAGGAAGAAAAAGGAGATGCGGATGGCTCGACCTTGTTGCTGCCAGATATGCATGCAGGATAAATTATGTTGACGAAATCGCGATAACAAAGCTTGATGTCCTGGACGGGCTCAAAAAGGTGAAGTTGTGCAAGATCTATGAATGCGACGGAGAAGAAATTGACAATTTTCCGTCGTCTCTGGCAATACTATCAAGATGCAAGCCCGTATATGAGGAAATGGACGGATGGGAGAAAACAGAAGGAATTAAAAATTATGATGAACTCCCGGAACAGGCAAAGGATTATTTGAATGCCATATCAGAATGGCTGGATGTACCGATAAACATAATCTCAACAGGCCCGTCAAGAGAAGAGACAATAATGTAACCTCAGAGACCGAGCTCGTTGCTTATTCTTTTCATTGCTTCCAGCGATAGTTCTAAAAACTCTTCAAGCGGCATGCCAATATCCTCGCACATCTCTATCCGCCCTCTTTCAACCCTTCTTGCAAATGATTTGTCTTTGAATTTATTTATGAGAGAGCTGACCTTCACCTCTTCCAGCTTTTTTCCCGGCATCACAAGAGCAGTAGCAACAACAAGCCCAGAAGCAGCATCTGCAGCAATCAATGCCTTGTCAATCAAACTCTCTGCTTTTACCCCTGTAAGCTCATTATGTGCTTTTATTGCATGAAGTGCTTCCTCCGGCAGCTTCCCTTCAAGCATTTTTGCAGAAATGAGTCCGTGCTCATTCATATCCGACTTTTTGTAATCTATGTCATGGAGCCATCCTGTAAACTTCCACAACTTTTTGTCCTCTCCGAATCTCTCTGCCAGTTTTTCCATTATGGCCCCGACAGCCAGCATGTGCTTTCTCAAATTTTCCATATCAACCTGCTCGAGCATTTCCATTGCTTCTTCGTCAGATATCATGAATGGTAAATTAGCTCTGCATTTAAAAGTTTCATGATTACATTGCAAAACAGAACAGCCGCAGATAAATGAAAATGAAGTAGACAGCAAGTTTGGGCGTATAATCTGCTTTGAATATCCCTAAATTGTCATTCCAGTTGGAAATGTTTGTCCCGGAATCCTTCAGCTCATATATCATAACTCTCTCTATTCCCATGCTTTTCATTTTAATCAAACCAGAGATTATGTATATCGCCTGCCCGAACTGGCTGTAGCCGTCCTCGCACGTGGATGCCCCGAATTCGGTCACCCACAACGGCTTGGTTTCGTTATATTTCTTCAGCGTTTCCCCCATATAGGAGTATCTCTGTGACAAAGTATTTCCATAAACGTGAAAAGCATAAACGTCAACATACTCTCCTCCTCCGAGTTCCAAGAATTCTTCAAGAAAATGAGGGTTGTAACCCCCCACACCAGGATCATCCAGCGCCAGCCCACCCATTACAACAGTATTGTTCCCATCTACTTCCTTCAATGCCATATATGCATATTTCATAAGCTCCACGAATTGCTCAACGCTCCCTTTCCAGAAATAGCCCGTATCCTCCTCATTCCATATCTCCCATGCATTTATTTTGCCCCTGTATCTTTCCGCTATAATTTTAACAAAATTGTACCATTCGCTCATGTTATTCGGAGGGTATGTGTAATAGTCATCGTCCTCATAGCTTGCATTCTCCTTCGAACTGCACCACCACGGGGTGAAAGCAAGAGTCCATAGCAACTTGATGTTGTGTCTCATGCTGCTGTTAACCATCTCATCTGCTTCCTTCCAGTAAAAGTCATATCCCCACAGATTTATCTGGATAGCTGCCCAAGCGACCCCGCTGCGTGTCCATTCAAAACCAATCTGGCTCGCCAAATTAAAATCTTCCTCGTCGGCAAGCTTGCATATTCCTATGCCAAGATTCTGGTACGGCAAAGAAAGCAGGAGCAGGGCAACCAAAATTGCATTCATCATCACACCACCATAAAATATGCTCGGCCTATTTATTTTTTAACAATTTTACTCTCTCTTCAAACTCCTTCAGGTTTTTCACGACATTTTCACCATTGCTGCCCATGCTGCCATCCCTGTCAAGATAAAATGCTCTGATGCCTGCTTTGGACGGCGCTACATAATCGAATTCATAGTTGTCACCGACATGGACCATCTCTTCATTTTCAATCCCCAAAATACCGCATATTTTTTGATATATATCAGAGCTCTTTTTCGTATTGCCAAAATCTGTGACTGCTGAGAATATATGCTTGAATTTTTTGTTCAGACCGAGCACTCTGCTTTCAACCTCTATGAACTCGTGGGCTGCATTTGATATTATGATAAGCTCATGCTCCCCCCTCAAATTTTCCAGCACCTCATTCACTTCTGGATAAAGTTTCAGCATGTATGCATGGCTTTCAAGCAACTCCCTCCAGTCGCAATCTATCTCAAATTTTTTTAGCCAGTATTTTATGTCATACCATTCAATTGCCGCCTCGCCAACTTTAAGATATTCATTCATCACATATTCCTTGGCATCCTCTATTTCCATGCCATTTTTCCTGGCATAAAGCTCAGGTATTGCCTCAAGCCATACATGCTCAACATAATCCTTTCGGATCAATGTCCCGTCCATGTCAAAAGATACAACTTTTACCATTCAATCACCGACAACGTATGCCCTTTCCTTCCATTTTATTATCTTTACCTTCTCCCTGACTTTCATATCTGCGGGTTTTGAAAGCACCAAAACTCTATAGTTCTCAGGATCAAGAATCTGCACCTCCTTTTCCTTGCTCGAAAGGACTATTGCTTCCATCTCTTCTACATCTATAACTTTAACTTTCGACATTCTATCCCTGCTGAAGTACTTCTTCTCCCCTGTTTCTATATCAACCACCCCTACCCTTTTCCGCATGTCAAATACCTTCCACACCCTTCCATCAATCTCAACATATCTTCCCTTTGAATATTCCGGTATTCTGACAAGATATGTGTTTCTGTAAACCTCCCTGCCGTCTTTCATCCCTACAAGAGAGGGAGAAACGCTTGTTTCACCGCAAAACATGTCATTCAAAATTTTGGCAGCAGATGCAGCCATTTTTTTATCCCCCATGTAATAATCAATTCCCCCATGTTTTCTTTCCCTCTTTGTTATATAGCTTTCATGTCCTGCTTTCCTGTACACCACTTCGTCGCTCAATTTTATTTCCTCATCTGTCATATTCCTGCCGCCTTTCCTGACCTGCAATACTGCCTCGAAATAGCCGCCTTTCATTCTCGAGCATGTTTCGCATATGCCGTATCTCGTCTTTACATTTATGACTCCTTTTTCCGTCACTTCAAACCCGTGGAAATCTCCCCGGCATACAACCTTATCTCCATCAATCTCCACCCTGAAATTTTTTATTCCTTTATGCTTTATGCTTCCTCTCAAAAAATTTTTTAGTAACTCGTATAGTTCCCCTTCAAGCCACTTATTGCCTATATTGTACGAACCGCAATTTCTGCACACTGTAACATCCACACTCTCAGGTATGTCAAAAAATTTTTTCTTTCGGACATAGCATTCTATGCAAAGCCCTTCGAAGCTCTCCTCTATTTCCTTTCCACATTCCACACAAAACATTTTATATCATCAATGCAAACTGCGCATGAGGAACCCCGTCTATTATTAAAATATTTTCTTCCATTATAAGGCCCATTTCCACACCGCATTTCACACACCTCTCTCCAACTAAATTTGCTATTGTCGCCTTCTGAAGGTGCTCCTCCAGCATTTTCATGTCGCCCTGTATATCATAGTAAAAATCCTTTGAAACTTTGAAGTTTATATCTCCATCTTTCAGGGTCTTTCCTACCAACTCTGCATCGCATGCAGCCACCATTATCTCATTTCCCACCACATACATCTTTATGCATATCTTTTTAGCTTGTGAGACGGTATCCCCCCCTTCTTGGTTCAAATATTATCCCTCCTCTTATCATCTTGCTCATCATGTTTTTCACCGTTTCTTCATCAAGCCCCTCTTCCTCGGCTTTTTCCTTTATATCATCCATTGACGCATACTCCTTATCCTCGCATATATTTTTTATTATGGTCGTAAGTATCTTCATCTTGTCCTTCTGGCTATGGGATATGCCTGTCGTTATTATATCAATATCTAATGCCCCTGTTTCCCTGTCAACTCCAACCTTTTCAAGATAATAATCCACAATCTCTATAGCCCTTTCAACATCCTCAATCCCGACAACCTCTGAAAGGCGTATGCGAGCCGATGCCTCCGCTATTCTGACAAAAGCCTCTAACTGTCTGGGCGTGAAAGGAACTGAATCTCTTGCTGCAGCCCTCACCTCGACATAATAATTCTTCAATCTCTCTGATGCTTCTTCTGACATCACAGGAAATATGCTTCTCTTTGCATATGCAATGTATTTCCTCAAAAATTCTGGTTCTATGGATGGTTTCACTATCTTCTCCAGCTCATCGGAATGAAGTCCCCCTGCATGCCCCTCCTGCTCCATCCTCTCTCCGACAGTATGAACCGCAAGTATGTGCTTTGCAAGGTTTGTATCTCTGGCACGGTCAGGCCGGTCGGTGACAGGAAATATCAAATCAAATCTGGAAAGCAGGGCAGGCGGCATATTTATCTGGTCTGAAATTGAAGCAAATTCATCAAATCGCCCGAATTTTGGGTTTGCGGCGCCAAGCAATGAACATCGTGATTTCAGCGTGGCGTTTATCCCTGCTTTTGCTACCGAAATCTCCTGCTGCTCCATAGCCTGGTGGAGTGCTGCCCTATCCTTTGAATCCATTTTGTCAAGCTCATCTACGCATGCAACTCCCAGGTCTGCAAGAACAAGAGCTCCTGCCTCTAACGTCCATCTTCCCTCCCCAAATTCGTCGCTTCTCACTGCTGAAGCAGTCAAACCTGCAGCACTGCTTGATTTTCCTGATGTATATATGCTTCGGGGAGCAAGGAGAGAGATATAACGAAGCAACTGGCTTTTTGCAGTACCAGGATCGCCGACAAGCAGGATATGGATATCGCCCCTTATTCTTGTTCCATCCGGCATGTGTTTTGCCACGCCGCCGAAAAGCTGGAGAGCAAGAGCGTCTTTCTCCTTATCAAGCCCATATATTGTGGGTGCGATTGAATCCCTTATCTTGTTGTATATAAGAGGGTCTTTGCTAAGCTCAATTATTTTTCTCTCATCCTCCTCTGTTATCTGCACTTCCTCAAATGCCTGCTCCTTCTGCTCAACCGTGCTTGCATCCATAACTTTATTGAATTCTGTCAGCTTTATCATCCCTCTCCTTCTCTGCTGTCCATGGAGAATGCCATTCACAGTGACCCTATCCCCGGGAACAATATTGCCCACCAGATCATCCTCAAGGTAGATGGTCAGGCGGAGGGGCTGGGCGCCTCCCCTCAATTCCTCGGGATTTTCCTGCACCTCTATTTTCTGAGAATCAATGAATTTTGATTCTTCTGTAAGGAGGCGGAAAGAGGTTCTTCTGCCACATCCGCCCTGGTCTTCGTAGCATTCGAGGGGCTCCTTCAGAATGTTGCCCTCCTGCGGCTCGTGTATTATCGCACCGCAGCGGAGGCACTGAAAAGCCGCATCCTCCAGCTTTGGTCGCACCTCTGTCACTTTTTTCACAAGACCGTCAACAGCAATGAATTTTCCAAGATGCTGGGAGCGTAAATCCCTTATCCCTATTTTCTGTATTTCCGGAAGATTCTTTACTCTGAAGTGAAGCTGCGGAGAAGGGTCAACAGGCATATCTATTTTCTTAAGGGCCGACTCCGCCGCATATATCGAGATATATGGTTTCTCAAGTAAAAATTCTGCCATCTCCGCATCATGCGTATCTATAGCCCAGTAGTCAAGAATCAAGCTCTTTTTCTCAGGATACATAAGGGCCGCGCTGTCTATTTCCTCTTTGCAATAATCGTAAAAAAAGCGTTCCCATTTTTCGATAAGCGTACCCAGACTGGCATCTGCAAGCTGCATAAAAAAATAATGTGGCTGGGGTAAATAAAAGTTGGGAGGGAATAGAATTAAAATAAAAAATTTTCTATTGAGGAAGCTAATGGCGACATCCAAACCATATATTTAAAATAGTAAAAAGCATTGAGGTTTGATATTATGCCAGTGAAATATGAAGATTTGTCACCCCAGATACAGAATCAACTGCAACAACTGCAGCAGTTTCAGCAACAGCTGGAAATAGTCGCGCAGCAGAGGCAGCAGATAGAAATAAAACTAAGGGATATAGAAAATGCACTCGAAGAACTCGAGAAAACAGATAAAGATGCCACGGTGTTCAAAAATGTAGGACCACTCCTCATAAAATCAGATGCAAAGGATGTTACCAAAGAGCTGCAGGACAGCAAGGAAAGCCTGGAAGTAAGAAAGAAGAGCATGGAAAATCAGGAGCAAAAGTTGAAGGAGAAAGTGGAGGAGCTTCAATTAAAAATCCAGAATGCTCTTTCATCCCCGCAGGCAGGTTGATTACTCAAACACAATAGCCCCGTACCCGACGCATGAGTTCGAGGGATAAACATCATAGGATGTCGAGTATTTCAACAATCTCGCTCTTTTTGCCCCTCTCTTTTTAGCTGCAACCATGACGGCAGCCACACATCCGTATCCGCACATGGATATGTTATTTAAGGCAACAACCTCCATGAATTTTTCCACATCCATCGAAAGTATTGCATCTATCGCCTTTTTATCCTGCATCGACGCCCATTCGTTAACACTAATCCCGGCAGGCGGAATCTGGCCATAATCCATGCCCACATGGGAAAAATCGGTGCTCGCTATCAACAATGCGTCTCTTTCAGGCGCAAGTTTTTCTCCGAGTTTCAGTGCTGTTTCATAATCCTGCATTCTCATGCATACGGGGACAAATGAAAAGTCATTTCTGAGAAACTGGAGGAACGGGAGCTGCACCTCTACGGAATGCTCATAAAGATGCGCCATAGCATCGTCGCTTACTATGCCACCTGCCACCCTGCCTGCAATTTCCTCATCAACGGGAACTGCACCGAGAGGGGTTTCCCACTCGCCTTCTGACATTAAAGCAACTTCTGAGCCAAGCCCTGTATGATTGGGCCCAACGATTATGAATTTATCAGAAAAACCATCTTTTGCAATCTCCGCATACGAGTGGGCAGCAACCGCCCCGGAAAAAACATAGCCTGCATGTGGAACCACGCATCCTTTCACCCTTCCCTCTCCGACCCCTATTTCAGGC
>JAGGSL010000144.1 GCA_021159125.1 Thermoplasmata archaeon | reverse complement strand
TATATCTCTCCTTCCTTTCTTATCAACTTTGCATTGCTCATGTCCGCCCTTACGGGCTCAGCAGCAGGAATTATTTTTTTGCCGATATGCATTGTTTGTATGTTGTCAACTTTCACGTCAATGCTCTCAATTTTTGTTCCAAACGGGAATGTTAAAACTTCTGATTTGTAGGGCATTGAAGGATATGATGCTTTATATATATGCGAGCATCCGTCGATTGCAATCTTTTCGTAATCCCCGCTTTCATATGTTGAAACATCTGGAAATGAAAAGTTTATTTCCCTGCTCGTCAATTGCACAGAATCATTATCTCCTGAAGCAGGAATGTTCACAACTCCAGCAAGAGCGCCGCTGAAAAGAAATACCAATATTGCTGCCGAAACAACTATCTTTCTCATGGATTTAAAATGCGATAACAGTATAAATAATTTTGAGTTGCAGATCAGGATTTGAGCATCTCTACTATAATCGTTGGATGCGCAGCAATAACCCCCTCTATCTTTAAAATTTTGTTTATTATCTCGGAAAGGTGTTTATTGTCTTTTGCCCAGATATCTGCAACTATCGTATTGCTTCCGGATGTTATTGCAACACATTTTATTTCTTCCATTTCTGTCAATCTGCATGCCACACCAAGAAAATGCCCTGACTCCGTATCTATCCCTACATGGGCAATGCTTTTGTACCCCAGGCGGGATGGATTTACTTTTATTGTATATCCCTCTATTATTTTTTCCTCTTCAAGTTTCTTTATTCTTTTTCTAATTGCAGTCTCGGATACCCCCAATTTTTTTGCTATCTCAGTGTAAGGGATGCGGGCATTTTTTATGAGCATATTTATTATTGCTTTATCTTTCTCGTCCATATTCATCGGTTCTGATATCAAACCAAATGGTTATATATCAATTCCTATTTAACCGTATCTGATACCATGGAGGGAAAACCTTCGTTCACATATGTTACTATAGCAGTGTTGGCGGTATGGCTTGGCCTGACATATTCACCCCATATGCCCTTCAATATGTTTTTGCAGGAGCTTGGGTTGGGAATAATTGTTGCTTTGGCAGTCTCAGTACTGACATTTAAAAATTTTACAGGGCTGGGTTTGAAATATTTGCATCCAAGAAGGGTGGCATATTTCATAGCATTCTTTTTTGTTTTTCTTAAGGAGATGGTAAAAGCGAACCTTAACATGGCAAGAATTGTTTTGAGCCCGAGTTTGCCTGTAAAACCGGGAATAGTGGAGATAGAAACAGGCCTAAAGCAACCGTCTGCCAAACTTTTCTTGGGAAATGCAATAACCTTAACTCCTGGAACCATGACAATTGATTATAGAGGAGATAAGGCATATATTCACTGGGTGTATGTGGAAAGTGAGGACCCAAAAAAGGCAGGAGAAATCATAAAAGGAAGCTTTGAAAAGTTGTTGGGAGGTGTATTCCAATGAATATCTATTTCTTTTACTTAATAATCTCCATACTTGCAATATCAATTGCCCTTGGTCTCTACCGCCTTGTTAAAGGGCCAAGCGTGTCTGATAGGGCTGTGGCTTTGGATGCTCTCACCAATGTCACCACCGCCCTGCTTGTTCTGATTGCCGTTCTCTCTGCAAGATTCATATATCTTGATGTTGCCCTTGTTTATGCAATTCTCGCCTTCATAGGGGTTGTAGCAATAGCAAGATACCTTGAGGGGGGACTATGATAGAGGAATTGCTTGATTACATTGGAATGTTTTTCGTGCTGATTGGCTCTCTTTTCTTTTTGTTCGGTACAATCGGTCTGGTCAGAATGCCGGATTTGTATAACAGAATGCAGGCATCGACAAAGACTACTACTTTAGGCGTACTCTCGTTCCTTGTAGGAATAGGTCTGATGGAGTTGAGCTGGCTCATTAAATTGCTTATAATCGCCTTTTTTGTTGTTTTGACCGCGCCCATCGGGGCAAGCGCTCTTGCAAGGGCATCTTATAAACATGGCATAAAGCTATGGAAGAAGAGCGTTGTCGATAAATATAAGGAGGGGAAAAATGATTGAACTCACCATCATTTCATGGATAATGGCCTTTCTTGTCATAGGGGCTGCAATTTATGCCATTGAAACAAAAGATTTGATATCTGCTGCCATAGCTGCAGGAGTTGCAAGCCTTGTTGTTTCCATAATGTTTCTCGTACTCCAGGCACCTGATGTTGCAATAACAGAGGCGTCAATAGGAGCGGGACTTACAATGGCCATATTTGTGTATGCAATAGGCAGGACAGGGAGGTGGGAGGAATGAGGAAGGTTGTAGCAATAATACTTGCATCTGCATTTTTTGCTGTCCTGCTTGTATCATTTTCCAATATCCAGCAGGCAGATTACGGCGAAAAAGAATATTATTACCAGAATCCCATAAACGGAAGTTATGCCAACGAAAGCGTTCCGTCCCACTACATCTCCAATACAAAAAATGAGACAGGAGCTGTTAATGCCGTCACAGCCATTGTTGTTGAATACCGGGGTTTCGATACTCTCGGCGAAGTGACAGTTTTATTCACGGCGGCAACAGGGGTATCCTTCCTGCTTTATAAAACCAGGGGAGGAAAGAAAAGGACAGAGGCAAATCTCATATTGAAAGAGGGCTCGAAACTCGTTCTTCCATTCATATTGCTCACAGGCGCCTATATTTTTATCCATGGGCATCTGACGCCGGGCGGCGGCTTCCCCGGCGGGGCCGTAATCGCTTCCGGCTTCCTGCTCATGATGCTGTCATATCCCAAATTTTTCATGAAGGAGAGAGCTGTTTCTGTTACAGAGAGCATGGCAGGTATAACTTTTGCATTTATCGGCTTGCTTGGCCTGGTCTTTGCTTCATCTTTTCTTCAAAATTTCTTGCCGCTCGGGGATGCTGGCTATATCCTGAGTGCGGGGATAATACCCATCATATACATTGCCATAGGATTCAAGGTTGGCTCTGAACTGAGTTCGATAGCAGATAAACTCAAGGAGGTGCAGAAATGATGTGGCCGGAGTATATCACCGTGGCTGCGCTGATTTCGATAGGGTTATACGGGGTAATGGCAAAGAAAAATTTGATGAAAATATTTATTGCGTTGTCTCTGATGGAGACAGGCGTTAACCTGCTTTTGATAACGATAGGTTACATTCCTGGAGGAACCGCGCCCATAGAGAACGGGAATTTTGCAAAGTATGTTGACCCGCTTCCGCAGGCCCTTGTCCTCACAGCCATAGTCATAGGGCTTTCTGTCACTGCACTTGCGTTGACGCTTCTTATATGGTATCACTCAAAGACAGGCACTCTCGAATACAGGAGGGGGATGAGATGGTAACGCCAGTGCTGATGATAGCCATACCTCTGCTCGCGGCATTTCTTATGCCTCTGATTAAAAAAGCGCACAGGTATTTCACCTTTTCAATACTTTTGCTGAATGCCATTCTTTCTGTCCTGCTCTTTGCAAAGGTGTATAATGATGGGGCCATCTACGAAACAATAGCTGGATTTTCTCCTCCTGTCGGGATTTACCTTGCTGTTGATAATCTTTCAGCTCTGCTTGCCCTCATAATAAATCTATTTGCGACCATAAACTTTGTTACGTCAAAGAAGGATTTCAAATTCTCCATGCTTTACCTGCTGGGTGTTACAGGCGCCACAGGTATAGTGCTTACGGGAGACATTTTCAATATGTTTGTATTTTTTGAAATAACAGCCGTTGCGTCATATGCTCTTGTTGCTTCAAAGAAAGATGAAAAGGCGGTCGAGGGCTCAATAAAATATATGATTCTTGGTTCTGTGGGTTCTTCGTTCATGCTCATAGGAATTGCCATAATTTACAGCCAGCTAAAAAGTTTGAATCTGTATGACATTGCGGCAAGGATTTCATCCATGGACCCGAAGATGATGTGGTTGTCGTTTTCTTTCCTGCTTACAGGTATAGGTGTTGAAGCAGAGCTTTTTCCTCTCAATGGCTGGGTTCCCGACGCTTACGAAGGCGCGAGCAGCAACATAGCATCTTTTCTTTCATTTGGTCCCTCCAAGGCATCGATTTATGCAATAGCGAGATTGCTCATCATATTTTCAATGAGCAGGACATATGAACTTGCTCTCTATGTGGGAATTGCCACTCTCCTCATCGGGGAGGTGGCGGCATTCATGCAGAAAAACGAGAAAAGGATGCTCGCCTATTCATCCATAGGGCAGATGGGGCTTATATTGATCGCATTTTCCTTAATAAAGGACACCTCCTATGCCATCCCCGCGGCATTTTTCATAATAGTCAGCCATGCCTCGGCAAAATCATCTCTTTTCCTGATTTCCGGTAAAAAGGGATTTGGGGGCATAACATCAAAATATGTGGGACTTGCTGGCGTGCTGAGCTTGATAGGCATGCCGCCAATGGCAGGCTTCTGGGGGAAATGGTATCTGCTGATGGGAATTGCAGATGAAAAAATGTGGGCTGTGGCAGCAGTGATAATATTTTCGGCAGTTATTGAGGCAATATATTTTGCAAGGTATCTGCATAAAAATCTTGGAGAGGGAGAAAGCGAAGATTTGGGCTACAGCATTCCTGCTGCCGTTATGGTGAGCGTATCAATAGTAATGGGCATCCTTCCTTTAATTTACAACATGGCAGGAGGTGTGTTAAATGCTT
Organism: Thermoplasmata archaeon; assembly: GCA_021159125.1. Taxonomy (GTDB): domain Archaea; phylum Thermoplasmatota; class E2; order UBA202; family DSCA01; genus VBQP01. The sequence goes on along the minus strand of JAGGSL010000144.1, from coordinate 8,977 downwards.
GAATTGATATTTGCAGTGCTTTTGATTGCAGCTTTTGCAACCCTGTTCATAAAGAGCGGCAGGATAGCAGCAATAATATCGTTAATCGCATCTGCGATGCCCCTCATCGCAGTTATGGACTGGGCAAACGATTTTGGAATCAAAGCATTTTCGTTTGGAGTTGAAAACTCGATGGATTTCTCAATTGCGGGAATCACAATGCATCTCTCAATAACATCATTCGCATGGTTCTTTGCTGTCATGGTGTTCTCTCTTCTCCCCCCAATATTTCTTTTTTCGTACTCATTTTTTGAAAAAAACAACGGATTCTTCCCATTCATGCTTTTTTTGATAACAGCAGTTTTTGGCATCCTGCTTGCCAGCGATTTTCTCACTCTTTTCTTCTTCTGGGAGCTGATGGCTGCCTCGTCATTCATACTCGTTTATATCAGCAGGGATAAAAAAGCGATAATGAGTTACCTCGCCTTTTCGGTTCTATCGGCAGTCCTCATATTGGTTGGCATAGCATTGCTTTATTCTCAGAGCGGCACCCTTATTTTCTCTGATATTGTTTTGAATGCAGATAAGGTGACGGTATCAGCAATAATTTTAATGGTTGCAGGATTTGCAGTAAAATCTGCTCTTATGCCGCTGCATGCGTGGGCTCCTTTTGTTTATTCGAAAGCAGATGAACCATTTGTTGCATTTTTGTCGGGAGGGCTAAGCAAGGTTGGCTACTACGGCATGTTTTTCATGCTTTTCGCATTGCCAGGGGCAAAAATACTTCATCAGTATTTTAACTCAGGCGTTGCAACATATCTTCTTGCAGTTATAGGCGCAATATCTGCTTTCATTGGCACGCTGCTCGCTTTCATGGAAGACGATTTAAGAAAATTACTCGCCTATTCATCAATAGCTCAGCTTGGTTATATCGCAGTGGGATTTGGAATAGGTTCGTCTCTGGCAATGGCTGGAGCGCTTTTCCAGGCTTTCAATCACGCTTTCTTTAAGTCAGTTTTATTCCTTGCTGCCGGGGCGGTTGCTTACAGGACGGGAAAATGGAAAATAAGCGAGCTTGGCGGCGTCGGGTATAAAATGCCTTTCACATTCATGGCAGCCCTGTTTGCAATATTCGCTCTTGCAGCCATACCGATAACAAGCGGATTTGCTGCAAAATGGCTGTTGTATGAAGCTGCGGTCAGCAATAAGTACATTTTCATAACCCCCATAATGCTCATTGCAGGTGTCGGCGCTTTCCTTTATTCATTCCGCATACTTTACGGCGTCTTTCTAGGGGAAAACAGACATGATGACATAAAAGAAGCGCCGCTTCCCATGATTGCAGGCATGTTCCTGCTTGTTTTGCCCTTAATAATATTCCTGATATTTCCGGGCTATATGCTTGACATGATGCATTCCGCTCTGGTGGATGCAGGAATAGGAACAATTTCCCATACGAATTATGTTATACGCACAGGAACGGCATCGTACAATACCCTGGCTGTGGTTATCGGGATGATGGTTGTCATGATTCCCGCATTTTTGATATATGTGCTGAGAAAGCAGAAGAAGGTTGATTTCAAGGATAATTTCCTTGCAGGCGAGCCCTACGAATTTTATGGCTACATTTCAATGCATGCTGCAAACAACTTCTACAAGCCTATCGAGGATGTGATAATGCCTTACTTGAGGAAGGGCGCAATATCATTTTACACCGCCCTTTACAATGCCATGGGCAGAGTATCAGATGCTTCGAGAAAGATATACACGGGATTAAGCCAGGACTACACAATTTACATAATCATTTTCTTTTTCATAATCGTGGGGTGGTTGATATGGTAGTTGAAAAAATCGCCGTGATTGCATTATACACGACAATTGCAATGTTCGTTGGCATTCTATTCATGGGAGTGGGAAGAAAAATAGTTGCAAGGGTTCACAACAGAGTAGGTCCTCCAGTTTATCAGGGCTTCATAGACATAGCAAAACTTTTGACAAAGAAGACAAATATAAGCCATGGCTGGATTTACGACCTTGCGTTACTATTTTCCATGACAGGCATCATGCTTACCATCCTTTTTCTTCCCATAGGGGGCGTAAAACTGCTAAGCATGGAAGGAGATGCTTTTCTTGTTTTATATCTTCTTGCCATCCCTGCCCTTGGTTTCGCTCTCGGAGCAGGAGCATCAGGCAATCCGAACGCTGCAATCGGTGTTATGAGGGCTCTTGTCATGATGCTCTCCTACGAACTGCCTTTTGTAATCACACTGATAGCTTTGATGATATATTACGACACATCCTCGATTGCGCAGATTGTTGAAATGCAGCATGCAAAATGGGCAATAATGATTCCTCCATTTGTGCTGGCAGCTGCGGTGGCAGACATGGCGCTTCAGGGAATGCTCATGGAAGCACCTTTTGACATTCCCACTGCTCCGCACGAGATAGCAAGCGGGCCCATGGCCGAATTCGGCGGCAAGCATCTCGGGGCATTGATGATTTACAAGGCAGGGACAATAGTTGCTTATACAACGCTGTTTGTTGACCTTTTCCTCGGAGGGGGAGTTGTCATGCATGACGGCAGCGTTTTGGCTTATCTTGCAAACTTTGCAGTATGGTTCATACTGATATTCCTGGTATTCACTCTCTCGCTTTTGATAAATACATCATTTCCCCGTTTCCGTATAGAGCAGGCATTCAAATTTTACTGGAAATATGAGGCCTTACTTGCTTTCATTTCCCTCATATGGGTTTATTTGATGGTGATATCATGAAATACGAAGATTGGAATAAAATTTCCAGAATTGCAAGCAGAAAGTCGCTCTGGATGGTTCATTTCTGCACGGGTTGCGGCGCCATCGAGCTGCCGCCTGTGATGACCTCCCGCTATGACATGGAACGGTTCGGGATGGGGCCGATGGCAACACCTCGCCAGGCAGATGTTTTGCTCATTACCGGCTATCTTACAGTTAAAACGCTGAAGAGGGTTGTGAATGTATATGAGCAGATGCAATCGCCCAAATATGTGATATCATTCGGTTCATGTCCGATAAATGGGGGAATGTACTGGGATTCATACAATACGGTAAAAAGGCTGGACAGGTATCTGCCTGTGGATGTTTATGTCGGAGGATGCATGCCCCGTCCTGAGGGTGTGATGAATGCCTTTCTTGAATTGATGAAACTCATTGATGAGGGCAAAGCAAGAGGATGGGAAAAGTATCAGAAATATTACGAGCAGTATAAAAGAAACCAGAAAATGGCTTTTAATTTTGAGAGGGAGAAAGATGAAGGCGCTTGAGCTGATAGGGAAAGGCGAGGAGATGCACGGAAGGGCATATATCAAATCAGATAAGGAGGAGGCGAGCAGCATAATAAAAAAATTGAAGGAAAATGGTTTTGACCACTTCGTAATGCTTTCATGCGTTGACTGGATTGATAACAATGAATTTGAACTTGTTTACCATCTGTGGAGTTACGAGCACAAAGAGCATGTTATGGTTTCTATAATTTTACCAAGAGACAACCCATCTATGAGTTCAATGCATGAATTGTTTCCCCAGATAGAAACGTATGAGAGGGAAATCCATGAAATGTATGGGGTCGATTTTGAAGGCAATAACCGCCTCACACCTTTCATGCTTGAGGGATGGCATGACATGCCGCCCATGAGGAAGGATTTTGATTCGAAAAAGTTTGCAGAGGATGTGTTTGACAGCATACCTGAGATAAAGGAGGAGGAAGATGAAGGAATATGAGCTTTTCATTGGGCCGCAGCATCCTGGAGTGACAGGCAACATGATGTACCATTTGTGGGTGGACGGCGATATTGTCACAAAGGCGGAATGCAACGTCGGTTACCTCCATCGCGGATTTGAAAAGCTGATGGAATCCCGCGGGTGGATGCAGAACGTGCCATTGGTCTGCAGGATATGCGTACCAGAACCAGATGTGAACGAGATGGCATATGCAATGGCAGTCGAGCAGTTAATGGATTGGGAAGTGCCTGATAGAGCGAGCTATATAAGGGTCATTGTCCTCGAACTTGCGAGAATAGCAGCATATCTGATGAGCATTGGAAGTTATGCCGGCAGTCTTGGGATATATACCCTTCCTCAGTGGACTCTTGGCGACAGAGATTACATCCTCGACATATTCGAGCAGCTCACAGGAGCAAGAGTTTACCACATATACATATGGCCAGGCGGAGTTAGATGGGATATGCCCGAGGGGCTGCCTGACTTAATAGAAAAAACCCTCTCATATATAGAAAAAAGGCTGAAGTTGTATGACGATGTGTTTTTCAGAAACAGGGTGTTTTTTGACAGGGCTGCAGGTATTGGTAAAATTCCAAAAAATAGGGCGATAGAGTGGGGTGTCACAGGCCCGAATCTGAGAGCATGCGGGTATGGATACGATGTAAGAAAACTTGAGCCCTATGCCGCATATGGCGATATGGATTTTGAAGTTGTGAAGTATCCGGAGCTCGGTGACTTCGAAGTTATTTCAGACGGATGTGATGCATATACAAGAATAGTGGTAAGAAGGCTGGAGATAGACCAGAGCATATCAATGGTAAGGCAGGCTTTGAAAAAAATGCCGGAAGGAGAACATATATTGAAGCATCCGAACTGGTTGAAGTGGAAAGCGCCGGCCGGCTACGCCTTCAGCAGAGTTGAGAGCAGCAAAGGTGAGTATGGTTACTTTGTGGTTAGTGACGGCAGCTCCAAGCCGGTTAGAATTCATGTTAGGGGACCGAGCTATACTCATGGAATAAATGTTGCGGAAACAATACTGAAAGGAGCAAACATAGCTGATGTATCCCAGATTTTATTCAGCCTGGACGTTTGTCCTCCGGATATTGAGAGGTGAAAAATGAGCATATTAAAGCCGTTAAAGGCATGGAAGCATCTTGCAAAAAAGCCCCATACTATAAGGTATCCTGCGCAGGAGCACCATGATATGGAAGGAAAAAAGCTGCCTACAGATAAATTGAGAGGTTTTCATTCAAATGACCTGGAGAAGTGCATTGGCTGCAGGATGTGCGGGCAGATATGCATGAACGATGCCATCACTTACGAGGAAATACCGGAGCTGGAGGGAAAAAAAGGGAAGAACATCAGGCCGGTGGTGGATTACGGGAGATGTTGCTTCTGCGGGTTATGCACAGATATATGCCCCACAAAATCTTTGCATCTCACGCCTAATTTCAAACTTGTAAGCACAGATAAGCATGATTATAAATTCATGCCAACCCAGCTGGTCACAAAAAATGAGGATTATACCGTTGAGCTCGACAAGGTCATTTTTGATGCTGATGAATATAAAGAAAAATTTTGATTATGTTGCCTGGTTACGCATGATAAAATATTTATTTACCAGTCTATTTACCCACCAAGTGAAAGCATGGCAAAAACTAACAGAATGAAGAAGTGGATAGTACCGCTGTTGATAGGAGCATTTTTCCTTGTATTGTTTCTCAATACGTATTTTAACTATACATCTGGCGTGGCAATAAATGAAGAAGGAAAAACACTGACAGAGAAATTTTATCTTGCTGGGCCAGACCCTTATTATCATGCCCGTCTTGTAGAGAAAACTATTGAGACAGGCCGTTATCCCTATTTGGGAGGAATTCACGGCGGGACAGACCCACTGCTCAATTATCCCATGGGGCGTTCTGGTGGAAGACCTCCGCTATTCAATATGATGACAATAGGTGTCAGCAGTATTCTTTCACCTTTTATGGGTGAAACAGATGCTCTTGGATATGCAATGCAATTTTTGCCAGCCATTTACGGCGCGCTTCTTGTCATTCCCGTTTATATGATCAGTTCCAGAGTATTCAATAAAAAGGCTGGAATTTTAAGCGCATTTTTTGTTGCCCTTATACCGATACATCTCTCATCTGGCCATGGTTCTGCATATTCTCTTTACGACCACGATTCATTCGTTCTTTTGCTCACCACAACGACAATCATGTTTATGGTTCTTAGCTTAAAGGAGAAGGATATAAGGCGATCAACGATTTTTGCGTTTATGGCCGGTGTGGGGGTGGCAGCCATCTCGATGACCTGGGTGGCAGCGCAGTATATATACACAATCATTGCTGTATACGCCATAGCCCAGATGGTTATCGACATAGTATTCTCTAAAATAGACCCTGCTGTTCCGCGCACCGCTCTCATCGCTTTGTTTACAGGTTATATACTGGCATTTCCTCTGTACTGGGTAAAATATGGTTTCTCCCTGACAGTTCCCCTTATCATTTCAATTGCTGTTGCAATATTCAGCGCAATATATCTGTGGCTCGGGAAAAATAAAATCCCATGGATTATTTCACTTCCGTCCATATTCGGCGTTGGTGCGGCAGGTCTTGCCTTCCTTTATGTCATAAGAAATACCACGAACAGCCTGCTTAAACCGTTTACGGCGATTTCCAATGTCATTTTTGGTTCCGGGATATACGGCAATAAGGTCTCTCTCACCATTGCGGAGGCGAGCACTTTCGATTTCAGCAGAAATGTCATGTCTTTCGGGCCTGTACTATACTGGCTTGGATGGATGGGATTCATTTTGCTGATATACTTTTACTACAAAAATAAATCAAGAAAGTATTACTTTGCCCTCATAGTATGGTTTTTAATAGAAATTAAACTCATCGGCACAGCAGGACGTTTTCTCAATGACATTGTACCCCTCATGGCAATCCTTGGAGGATGGGTTTTGTGGATTATAGTTGACAAACTTGATTTTAGAAGCGTGATAAAAACAATAAAAGGCGTGGGCGGCGGGTGGTACGGGCTCAAGAAAGGGGTAAAAATAAGGCATGTTCTGGGAGCAGCCTTTATCGTATTCCTTCTTTTTATGCCGAATGCCTGGCTTGCAATCGACGCCTCGCTTCCTCCTCCAACGAAAGCAAAATTTGACTCAGACAAACTGGGTGCTTTCGGTCTCGGAGTTCATACTGAAGAGAACTGGGAGGATGCTTTTTCATGGCTTAAATATCAGGAGGAAGGCATAAACAACACTGAAAAACCTGCGTTTCTGTCATGGTGGGACTATGGCTTTTACTGCGTTGAAATGGCCAAGAATCCCACAGTGGCGGACAACTTCCAGGACGGCATAGAGCCTGCTGCAAATTTCCATACTGCGCAAAACGAGAAGGAAGCTGCTGCAGTTCTAATAATACGTCTTGCAGAAGGAGATATGAAAAATAACGATGGGAAGCTTTCAAGCGGTGTGAAGGACGTTTTCAATAAATATCTGGGCAACGAAAGCGAGGACATAGTGAAGATACTTGAAGACCCGACCGGATATGCCAATACCTCATACGGAGAGGTTATAGGAGCCGAATATGGCGGAAAGAAATACCATGTTCGGGAAGATAATGCAATGTATCATGACGCTACAAAAATACTCACCACACTTAATGATGAAAATATTACATGGCTCTATCACGATATGCAGGATGTGACCGGCCGTAGCATAAGATACTATGGCGTTGAAGGCTATGACATCAACATATTCAACGTCTTTACTTTTCTGGCGGATAAGGGTGTCTTTGGTTATGAAACGAGCGAGGATGATTACTTTAAGCTGTGGTATGTGTCTCAGAGCGGCCAGAAGTACACACCTGACGAAGTTAAGAATATGACGGCGCAGGAGAGGCAGAGTGTCGGGCAGCTTACTCCGCAGACGGTGAGAAAGGCGCCTTTCTATAACAGCATGGTTTACAGAACTTACCTCGGTAACTCTGTATCCAAACAGCTTTTCGAAAACCAGACTCAGTACCGCCAATACCTGTATATGATGATGCGGCCCACTATCAATCTCAGACACTTTGTTGCCGAATATGTCTCTCCCATGGACGGAAACAAATCCCTTTATTTTGCCCGTGGAAGTTTGTGCTTTGGCTGCCCTGCCGTTGTCATAGCGAAGTATTATGAAGGGGCAAAAATCAGCGGTGTGATAAAAAGCGAAGGGGAGGCAATAAGCGGCGCAATAGTGACAGTGCAGAAAAATGTAACAATGTACGGCAAGTCCGTGGCTATCTCGCATGATGCAGTGGTAACAGACCCAGATGGTCATTTTACCGTGATTGCGCCTGCCGGCAATATAACGCTCGTTATATCAATGGGAGCTGGCCAGAATAGTGTTGTGATAAAGCGGATTACTTTCAATGGCACTGGAAATTTGGCCCCGATAAGTGACGATGATGCGATGCGCCGCTCGACCACCTGGAAGCGTGATCTTGGCACGATAAACATACAGAAGGGAGCAGTTGAAGGAATGGCCTACTGGGACAAGGATGGAGATGGAAAGTACAATGCAAGTGTTGATTCACCGCTTTCAAATGTTAAGGTTGAGATAGGTGGTAAGAAGGTGACCACAAACTCGAACGGACATTACGAAATTCGTTCGTTACTGCCTGATTCGTACCAGATTAATGCCACAAAGAGCGGTTATATCGTAACAGGAGATAAGCAGGTTGCGGTTAAGCCAAATGAGACATCTGTGCATAATATCTCAATGACACTATCAGATGTGACAATCACCGGAAAAACATGGTATGATTTCAATGGCAATGGAAAGAAGGATGCGAACGAGTATATTTCAGGAGCATCAATAACATTCACAGTTTCATCTTCTTATGACGAAAATGCAAAGAATTTCACAGCAACATCAAATGAAACAGGGTATTACAGTGTGCAGCTATACCCGGCGGTATACTCTGTTGAGGTCAACTATCAGGTAAATCAAACAACCACATACATGTACAGCGGCACGCTTAAGCTGAACATAGGTGACCGTACAAAGACTCTTGATATAAAGCTATCGAAGAGTGGATAAATGAAATACGAGGAGTTCAAGAAGTACAGAGAGCGCATGAATAAAAAAATTCTGCAGGAGGGAAATCTTGATACGAAGAGGTTCTTCTCTCTCGATTCTTCTGTTTACAGGGAAGGCAAATTGCCTGCAAAAATGAAGGAATTGA
>JAGGSL010000005.1 GCA_021159125.1 Thermoplasmata archaeon | reverse complement strand
GGGTTCAAACCCCGCCCCCGACATTCTATTTCAATATGGCTGAAATGTGATTTTATTTGCCATATCCAAAAATAATAAATAAAAGGATGAAGGGATATTTTCGTTAATTTTTCTTTAATATTGCAATCAACGCTATTGCCCCCACCAGCAATACTAACTCAAAACCGGGAGTACCGCCGCTATTGCCTCCGTTGTCCGAATTTTCAGAGCCGTACCATGGTGATTGCTCCTGGGGCGCCCAGTCTCCCCACCATTCCCCGCTAGTATCTCCAAAATGGCTGTATTTATATGCATAGCCGTAAAAGCCAGATGCTGTCCCGGTTCCTGTTCCGAGCAGATCTGTCGTTCCTATAAGTGTATCCCCAGATACAGTGGTGTTCCCATATGAAAATCCTGTACCATTCTCCAGGAATCCCATGCACATTCCACTTCCATTGCCGTATGTCATGTAATATGCTGCATCGGTTGTGTTGTAAGCCACATAATACAGATTGTTGGGACCCTGGATATCTCCTGCAACCTTCATTTTCAGTAATACCTGTTGCCCCTCTACACTGTATGAGATCTCCTTTATATCTATATCTGGCTCACTTGATACAGAGTGCGCCCACGTGTGGGTTCCTGCATTTGCGTTCCATGTCCAGTGCCATACATCACCGTTGTCATCTGTTATTGTTTCTGCTGCTGATGCAAACCCTGCAGATAAAAATACTGCAGTTACAACAGCACCTAAAATAAATATACTTCTTTTATACATTTTTTACCTTCTCTTTATTGATGCCATACTTAATAAGCTTTTCCGGCAATCACTCAAAAAATACAAATACGCTTTCCCGATAAACGCAGGATGAGGATTGACCCATGGAGTTCTGCGCAATATGAAAACTACAGCCGTTTGAGAGAAAAATTTGGCATAAAGGAATTTGGCATAAATGAGTGGGGAAGTTTACCTAATGTGCCGCATCTATTCCGTCGGGGAATAATTTTTGGGCATAGGGATTTTGACCGCATAAAAAGTGCGATAGAAGAAAAAAGGCCATGGGCATTGCTAACAGGGCTTATGCCTTCTGGCAGGATGCACCTTGGCCATAAAATGGTCATAGACCAGATTATATATTACCAGAGTGTGGGTGCAGATATCTTCATTGCAGTTGCAGATATAGAGGCATATGCTACCCGCGGCTACTCATTGGAAGAAGCAAAAAAACTGGCGATTGAGGAGTACATAACAAATTACATCGCTCTTGGCTTGAAGCCCTGCACCATATACTTTCAATCAAAAAACTCCGATGTGAAAGACCTCGGGTACCTTCTCGGCAAAAAAACAAACTGGTCTGAAGTAACTGCCATATACGGATTCAACGGATCCACGAACATGGCTCATGTTCTCTCACCTCTCATACAATGCGGGGACATACTCCATGTGCAGATGGAGAAATACGGCGGAGCGCGTCCTACGCTTGTTCCTGTGGGCGTCGACCAGGATCCACATATAAGATTTAGCAGGGACATTGCAAATGCTCACCGCCTTTTTAATGTGGCTGTGGCAAAAGATGGCCGAGTAGGTATATTTGTTAAGACGGATGAGAATGTTAGCAGGCTGCTTGATATCGCTGAGGAAGTTGCAGGTAAATTCAACTTCGGCATGAAAAGAATGGACAGCTATAAGGCAATTTATTTGGATGGTGCAAGTAAAGATGAGATAGACAAAATAGATATTGAGCTTGCAAGCAGGGAGCAGGAAGAGGGTTCGTACGGTTTCGTTGCTCCCTCATCAACCTATCATAGGTTTATGACTGGCATAACAGGTGGCAAGATGTCCTCCAGCAAGCCAGAGTCTGCTATTTTCCTTACAGATACGCCTGAAGAAGCAAAGAAGAAAATAATGTCAGCGAAAACAGGGGGTGCTGTATCTCTTGAAGAGCAGAGGAAGTATGGGGGCAAACCGGAAGAATGTGTTGTCTATGAATTGTTTTTGTATCATCTGATGGAAGATGACAAAGAGCTGGATGAAATATATGAAAAATGTAAATCTGGAGAACAGATGTGTGGCACCTGCAAAAAACGTGCGGTAGAGTTAATGCAATCTTTCTTAAGACAACTTGGCGAAAAAAGGGAGAGCGCAAAAGACAGGGTGAATGAATATATTGATTTATAATCGGCAGAACTAATCTATGCTGATGCTGTAACCTTCCTTTCCTATAACCTTTTTCTTTATCTCGACATCGAGCACGCCATTTTTGTATGTTGCTTTGGTTGTTTCGGGTTTCACCTCTGAAGGTAACTTAATTCTTCTGTTGTATACATTATCCTGTACCTCAATTTCATCATCAGATACTTCAATAACTATATCCTCTTTGTTTGCATCAGGAACTTCAATAGTTACAGAGACCGAATCCTTATTTTCAATCACATCTGCGGATCTGCCTCCATAATACTCGTCTGATTCTGAAAGGGCGTTATTGATTTCATCTAACTTTACCTTTCCGTCAGAATTCATTTTTATCGAAAATCTCTTGGCAGACGACTTTTCAGACTCCCATCTGTCGAGGGCTGTATTGAAGGCATCCCCGACTATCTTCTCCATCTCGCGCAGTATCTTTTCAAATTCTTCATCTTCTATAAACTCATCAAAATCCTTCTTTTTTTTATCCTTGTTTCTAAACATTTTGCACCAGAACAAACTTAAAAGAAAAGAATGTATTAAAATATTTTGGAAAAAGAGGGAGAAAGGATTATTTCCTTCTTCTCCTTATGAGCAGTATTGCTGCCAGTGCTCCGAGTATCACTCCGATCATCTCAAATCCGGGAGTGCTTGGTCCTTCTTTGACAGTAACGTCCTTGGTTGCTTTCTCGTAGTTGCTCTTCTCAGCTGTTATCGTGAAATCTCCTGTATCGGCTGGCTTGTATTTCACTTCTCCGTTCGAATCAGTTGTACCCACTGTTTCTCCTCCGAATTTCACGGTTGCCCCTTCGACTGCCTTTCCACCGCGTGTTGTGACTGTGATTGTTATCTCCTTGCCCTTTTCTATTTCAGACGAGACCAGTATCTTCAAGCCAAGAACTATGTTTATCTCTCCTGCCACATCACCCTCGACATAAAGTTTAATTGTTCCCGTTATTGAGGGCACTATGCCAATCATGACCTTCCCGTTTGCATCTGTCTTTCCAAGTACCATATGGCCGGATGGGAAGTCTCCTGATACTTCGAGACCTGGGCATGGTTGTCCTGTCAGTGGGTGTTTTACAGTTAGTGTTATAAGGTTTTCTTCTGCAAGGAATATTTTATCTGGCTCAACGCTTATTGTGGGCACCACGACTTTAAGTTCGCCATCTGCATCTGCATATTCACTTCCGTCTGCGGCTGGTTTGAATTCAAAGGTTACGTTTCCTATCCTGACAGCTGTCACATTTGTTATATTTCCTTCACCGTTGACTATTGGTACTTCGATTTCCTCTCCATCAGCGTATGCCTCATAGCTCGCAATTTCCTTTATTCCCTTAACCTTTAATGTTCCGTTTACTGGAGCTCCATTCCATTCAACAGTAAACACAAGAGTCATATTCTTGTCAACATTCTTTACAAGCATTGATGGACTCACTGTCACAGTTGCTTTCGTAACTTCAAAAGTTACCTCGCCATTGAGGTTGTCGTGTTTCTCATTAGGTGTACGTATGTAAATGTAATATGTTCCTTCTTCAGTGAAATAGTTAGAGTAGGTGTAGTTTCCTTCACTTACTTTTGTTGCTGGTACCATGCCTGTAAGCTCGTTATAGTCCTCATGGAATTTCTGGAGTTGGGTTGCATTCATTATGTAAACTTCCAGATCGGTTCCATATGCTTTTCCATCCCTTGTAATATTGATGTCAAATTTGGTTTTCTCTCCGAGCAGGACTGCTGCCGGCGAAACTGTAACTGCAAGATCATGCGCCGCTTCTGAGCGTATCACTGCATAACCATAGACCATCTCCCCGCCTGAGGTGAATTTGGCGATTACGATTATGTTGGTATTTGCCTCTGTTGATGTGATTGCAGTGAAGTCATATTTACCCTGTGAACCCTTGCCAGGTGAGCCATCTCCCAGGATGCTTCCATTTGTCACTTGCGCTCCTGTTCCGTATGTTCCTGTTTCATAAACAAGTGTTACATTTGCATTGTTGACAGGATTGCCATACTGGTCCTTTACAACAACAGATATGTTTGCTGATTGGTCAACAATAATTGATGCCGGGGTGACAGATGCTGAGCCACCTTTCTCAACGGTGATTGTTTTGCCCACTGTATCATTTCCAGGCCATGAAACATTGATATATATCGTTCCGTCGCCTTTCGCAGGGAATATTGTGATATTCCACTTTCCTTCGCCCACATACACATATGCATCTGCTGGAGGCGAATAAAGCACATCTCCTTCTATCTTAATGCGCTCCGTGATATTCTTATTGCCTGCTCCGATGCTAAGGTTGGTCGGGTCTCCATATGTATATCTTGTTTTTCCAAGAACCTGCACGGTTATTACCTGCGCATTTGCTGAGGGTTCAAGCACATTTATTTTTGAAGGAGTTACAAATACATTGACCGGGTCTGGTGAAGGTATTGTAAAGGTTCCCTCGCCTGTGTATTCCCAATCATTGCTGCCGGAGTAATCTGCTTTCACTTTGAGTGTATAATCTCCTACTTCCCATATGTCCACGGCCGTCATATTAAGGTATTTGCCGTATGTGGTAAAGGTAATATTTCCTCCAGATGATCCATCAGATGTATTTTTCCATGCATATAGTTTATCTCCTTTAAATACAGAAACGTTGTATTTGTTACCTGCCAAAAGTGCATCTCCCTCAGGGTATGTCACTTCGAATACAACCTGTCCTGTAGAAAAGCCGCCAGATACCCCTTCTATTGTATATAAGGAGACATTTGCACTGATTGCATTCACTGTAAGGGCAGTGTATCCAAAAGCATCTGCATTTCCTATGGCTCCCTTCCTTGCAGTAATGTTGTAAATTCCGGCGCCATACAGGCTTACTCTCAATTTATCCGTAAATGCAAAATGTCCTGTTGCATTGGCAGTGGTGGTTTTGAGAGGCGTTCCTGCTGACGATGGTGTCACTCCAGGTGCCCATATCTCCACAACTGCATCTGCTGCTGCGCTTCCGTCAGGGTTTGTTACTGTTCCACTAACTTCCACATAACTCTCTGTTCCACTCCTTGCAAAATTCACTTCTGTTGGGGAGGCAGTGACATTGAGCTCTATTGGTTTCACCCATATGTATGCTCTGCCTTTCTCTGTATCCTCAACATACCATAATCCTGTTTTATCAAAGGTGGTGCTGAAGAAGTAAACATCTCCAGGCGAGCCATCCTGCTGTGCATAGATGGTTCCATTTGGATAGTACAATGTAACTGTGCCGCTGGTGCCGTCCACGTGGACATCTGTAACTTCATTATAAGATGCAGTTTTTGGCATTACAGTAAGCGGGGTGATATTGAATAGAGCAGATACATCAGAGCCAGAATCGCCCATTGTATCAGTCGCTGTTACTTTGACCATATAGCGCTCATTTGCTGAGAGGGCTGTTACATCCCAGTTGTACGTTCCGTCATTTTCCTCATTATCTGCAATGAGTGTCCAGCTGGTACCTGTCTCATTCTTATACTCTATTTTTATAGTGAGGTCCAGACCTTCTGGACTTGTTGCGGTCCACTGTACCGGAATTATACCCCCAATAACTTCTCCACCTGCAGGATAATCAACAGTCACCACTGGCCAGAGAACACTGTTCCTGTGCCCAGGGGTGCCGCCGTCGACAAGGCTTTCTTCCCAGGTATCTGTCACAGGATTATACTCCAGTGTCTTGCCGTTGCCATCTGCTCCCATTGAATCGTCATATGTGGCGTTATCGACCTCTGTCATTGAATCATCGAAAAGATGAACCTCGTCATTATCATTGTTCAATACTGCACCTGTTTCCTCTACAACAACATACTCGCCCGGTGGTATTTCCACATTTGTCAGGTCGCCGAATGTGTTGTTTGCAGCATCTTTTATAACCCATCCTGTAAGATTCACTGTGCTGTCTCCTGAATTGAAGAGTTCAACCCATTCATTGCCAGATGCAGGATTATACATTATCTCATTGATAGCCACATTGGCAGATGATGCGCCTGCTGCATTCCCCACAGACATCACCGTGAAGGCACTTGCCAGCATTGCGGCTACCACAACAATACTTCCCATTTTTTTAATTACGCTTTTTTTATACATGTTCTTTCCTCCTTTAGGTTTGGCATCTAAAATGCATCCCCCTTTTTTAACCTTTTCTCTTTTTTTATCATTTTATGCCCCTTTTGAATTGGGTTAAGAATAGAATTGTCATCCTTTTATATAAATATTTTGATTTTTAAATCATACGCCCTTTCTGTTGCCCCATAAAATTTTATGTATTTGTAGGGAAAGACGTGCATCAATTTCATCTCTCAATATCCATCCCGCCAGCTTTCTTCCATCCATTTTTCCCCATATCGGCTGCATAACAACCTCGCATATTGGCTTATATTTTTTGATGATATCTGCCGCATATGCATAGTCCTCCTCATCTCCTATAACAAATTTTAACTCATCCCTGCTTCTCAGAACTGAAATGTTTTCATATCTCATCCTCTCATGCATCGTTGAGGAGGGGCACTTCATGTCCATAGATATCATAACGTCCCTTTTTGCCATATCGGAAACATCGATAGAGCCGTTCGTCTCGATATTTATTTCATAGCCGTCGCGAATAAGCATATCCACAAAATCGGGCATTTCTTCCTGAATTAATGGTTCTCCTCCTGTCAGGCACACCCTTTTGCATTTCCATTTCTTTATTTTTTCTATGATGCCATGCAGGTGCATCTCCTCTCCTTCGTAATATGCATATGTAGTATCGCAGTACGAACACCTTAAATTGCATCCTGTGGTACGCACAAAAATTGTCGGCAGGCCAGCATTCCTTCCTTCCCCCTGTATAGAATAAAATATTTCATTTATTTTCATATTCACTCATACTCAATTGGGTCTTTCACTCCGGCTTCCTCAAATCCCTTGAGGCGGAGGACGCAGGAGTCGCATTTCCCGCATGCCTTATCGCCGCTTCTGTAGCATGACCATGTATGCTCAAATGGGGCATTCAACTCCACACCTTTTTTGACAATTTCCCCCTTTGACATATCAATGATGGGAGCAATAATTTTTATCGGCTTCCCTTCCGCCCCCCTCTTCGTTCCCAGGTCTGCCACTTTCTGGTATGCTTCTATATATTCCTTCCTGCAGTCAGGGTAGCCGGAATAATCTACAGCGTTTGCCCCTATAAATACTGCATCTGCATCTATGGTTTCGGCGTAAGCAAGCCCGTATGACAGAAATATGGTGTTTCTTGCAGGAACGTATGTTGGCGGTATTTCATTCCGTCCGTTCTCAAATTCTGGAACTTCTATATTGTCAGTGAGTGCTGACTTGCCAAAAGTTCTCAAGTCCGCCTTTATTATCTTATGCTCTTTTGCTTGTAAGGCAGCTGCAACTTTCATCGCACTCTCTATCTCCTTGCGGTTTCTCTGCCCGTAATCAAATGTTATTGCATATATCTCATAGCCCATCTCTCTCGCTATGGCCGCAGTCACGCATGAATCCATTCCTCCTGATAAAAGGCAGACAGCTTTCATTTTTCACCTCAATTTTTTCGAGACCCATGCCCCCTGCCCAAAACCTTCATCAACGCCTACCTCAATCATATTCACATTTGCCGGGATATCAATTTCCTCGATTATGCGAGCCAGAACATATGATGCGAGGCTTTCTGCCGAGGATGAGTTTATCGGCAGGAGTTTGCAGTCCTCCTCCGGGAAAATATATCTTTTTCTGTCAAACACCACCTCAACCTCTCCTTGATGTACAGAAATTTCCAAACCTCCTTTTTCAGGTATGAGCATATGGTGGTCAAGTTCATCTGCTATTTTTTTCATCGCTCTTTTTAGCTCCCCGAAATCAACAACAATCCCCATTTCATCCGCCTCGCCGTCCACCGATGCATGAATTGCATATGAATGGCCATGGAGCCGTCCGCATCTTTCATAATCTGGAATGAAATGGGCTGACGAAAATACTATGTGAGAGCGCCATCCATCCACTTTCACCTTCATAAAAACTTATATCAATATGCTTTAAAATACTTATGCAATGATAGCGGTTCTCGACACATCAGCCATTCTTTCAGGAAAATTCTATTTCGGCATGGCAGACCAGGTCGTAACATCTCCGTCGGTTATAAAAGAATTCAGTGAGGGCGGGCATTCCTGGCGCCTCATGCAGTACTCAATAGATGCAGGAATGAAAGTCATTGCCCCTCCGGAAAGCGCAATAGAAAAAATCAGAGAGGCAGCAATAGATACGGGCGACATGGAGAATCTTTCCGAAGCAGATGTGGAAGTGCTTGCACTTGCCTTTCACCTAAAAAATAGCAGACTCTTTACAGATGACTATGCGATGCAGAATGTTGCCTCTCATGCCGGAATTGACTACGAGGGGGTACTTCAGGAGGGCATAAAAAAGAAGTTTTACTGGAGATATAGGTGTGCATCCTGCGGAAAATTTGTCGAGGCGGGAATTAAGGAATGTCCTGTTTGCGGCGGGAAAATAAAAAGGGTGAGATGGAAGTGATTTTATATGGCGTGCATATTCCGAATACATGTGCCTTGCAATACCCGGGAAGGTGCTTTCCATTGATGGCAATACTGCAAAAATTGACTATGGGGAAGGCACTGTAAGAAATGCTGACATCTCCCTTGTTGATGCCTCGGTGGGGGATTATGTCATCGTTCATGCAGGTTTTGCCATACAGATTCTTGATGCAAAGGAGGCAAAGGAAACATTAAAAATATTCAGAGAAATTATCGAGGAAGATAATGCATGAGTTTTCTACAATGGAAGGTATTGTAAGCGCAATCAGGGAGGAAGGGAAAAAGCATAATGCAAAAGCCATAACAAAGGTCTGGCTCGAGATAGGTGAACTTACTTTTCTGGGCGAGGAGCAACTCAGATTTGCATTCGAGGTGCTGACAAAAGGCACGGAAATGGAGGGCGCGGAACTGGTTATTGAAAAAGTTGCACCAAAAGTGAGATGCAAATGCGGATATGAGGGGAACGTGAACTATGACGAAAAAGAAGAATTCCATATCCAGTTCCCTATATTGAAATGTCCTCTCTGCGGAAGCGATGTTGAAATAACAAGCGGGAGGGAATGTTTGATAAAGAATATTGAGATAGAGGTAGAAGATGTTCCATATGAGAGATAAAGAGCTTTCAAAATTAATAACCAGAAACCTGAAGAACATGAATCTGAACATTCAGGTTATGCATGTATGCGGTACCCATCAGGATACGATAGTTAAATTCGGGCTTGACAGCATCTTCAACGAATGCGGAGTCAAAATAATACAGGGTCCGGGATGTCCTGTTTGCGTTACTACCCCTGAGGAAATAGAAACAGGGATAAAACTTGCAGAAAATGGCGTTACAATTGCAACTTTCGGAGACATGGTCAGAGTGCCAGGAGCAAAGAAATCATTGCAGGCGGTGAAGGCGGGCGGGGGGGATATCAGAATTGTATATGGAATAAATGAGGCAGTCGAGCTTGCAGAGAAATTTGATAGGGAAGGGAACGGCAAAGAAGTGGTCTTCATGGCAGTCGGATTTGAAACAACTGCCCCCGCCACCGCCGCCGTCCTCCTGCGGGAGCTGCCAGAAAATTTTTCGGTTGTGAGCTGCCATCGGTACATTCCGCCCGCTCTTGTTAGAATACTTGGGATGGGGGAGATTGCGCTTGACGGGATAATAGATCCGGGGCATGTTTCAGTGATAATAGGGGCTAAGGCTTATGAGGAAATATCCAGGCAGTATGGCATCCCACAGGTCATAGCAGGGTTTGAGCCAATAGACGTGATGATGGCCGTATGGATGATTGCAAAGCAGGTTGAGGAGGGGCGGGGCGAGGTCGAAAATGAGTATACGAGATGTGTGGCATATGAGGGTAATGAGAAGGCGCTGAAAATGCTTGACGAGGTTTTTGAGCCGGGAGATGCAAAATGGAGGGGTTTTTCGGTCATAGAACGCTCAAAAATGGTTTTGAGAAAAAAATTTGATGATTTCAATGCAGAGAAAAAATTTGAGGACATACTTGCGGAAATGGAAGGCATGGAATTTAAAGAGCCGCCTGGCTGCAGATGCGGCGAAGTCTTGAGGGGACTTATTCCCCCTGCAGAATGTCCTCTCTTTGGGAAGGCATGCAATCCAGCTCATCCTGTGGGCCCGTGCATGGTTTCGGTCGAAGGGGCATGCAACATAGAGTACAGGTACAAGAATGATTGAAATCAAGACAGGAACAATGGAAGAAAAAATAATCAAAATTTTGCAGGAATTTTATCCAATTACAGTGGAGGAAATAAGCAAAAAGCTGCATGTTTCAAAATCAAATGCTGAATTTGAGTTAATAAAGCTGCAATCCAAGGGAATTGTGGAAATTGAGCCATTGCCCGGAAAAACTTTCGTAAGGCTGCTGAGGCATGATTTTACGTTTGTTGGCAGGAGACATCAGAAGAAATTCATAAAGAGGAAAAGGAGCAGGATTGCGGAAAAAGAGGAAGACGAGAATGACATCATGTTCGGATAAAAAACTGACAGAAGAAATGCTATTTTCTATCAATGGTCAGAGAGAAATTTTCGCGGACGGCGAGGGCAGCAAAGAAGAGTGCATTGCGGGTGCAGGCAAAGCATGCATACAGCGGAAAACCGAGATGTTATGAATGCTTGCGGAACGAAATATGCAGCAGGTTTATCTGAATTTCATGCCGGTTATCTTTTTATACATTAATACATAAAGCTCGCTTACTTTTTCGGCCATGTCGTCGGGGAGGGGCGGGATGGGGGGCTCCGGCATGTTGTTTTCTCTCGCTCTCTTCAATTCGTCGTAATACCCTGTTTCTTTGTAATAGGAGCGTACGAATTCCTTGCTCAATTCCTCAAATTCTCCTCTATTGTATTTTTCCTTATCCCAGAATCTGTCTTCATCGGGCGTGCCGAATGTGTCAATCAATACAAGATTGCGGTCTTCGTCAAATGCAAACTCTTTCTTTCCGTCAACGTGTATGAGCCCTCTCTTCTCAACCTCTGAATTCATATAACCATCGATACCCAGCACAGCCTCTTTTATCTCATTTATTTCGTCTTTATCCAGTCCTGCAATGCGCATCGCCTCCTCTTCGCTGAGCATTCTGTCATATTCTTCAAATTTCGTCGTGAATTCTATTACTGGCTCAGGCAATTTCTCGCCATATTTTATGCCATCCCCCTTCACTCTCTCATAAAATGACCCTGCGACATAGTAGCGGGCTATGACTTCGAGAGGTATGACGTAATTTTTTGTTCCTTTGTCGATTTTTGAGTAATCCTTTATTATATCAAATTTTTTGACATGCATTGTATTCTTATGTGCATCTATAAAATGCGTTTTTATTCCCATATCTTCGCATTTTTTGAACCAGAAGGCAGATGTGCGGCATAGAACCTCGCCTTTGTGCCGTATGCTTGTCGGAATTATCTTATCAAATACGGATATGTTGTCAGTAAACAAAAATTCCAGCATGCCGTTGCCCAGGTCATAGACCTCCTTCACCTTTCCCTTCCTCATGAGTTCTTTCCCTTCCATGTAAATGTATGGAGCAGGGATACTATTACTTTTCGCCGTTTAATTTAGCCATCACCTAAATTTGGTTTAAGGAGTATGGAAAAAGGGGCAGAGCTCAGGAGCCGCTGCCGCTTTCGCTGCCGCCGCTAAGTCCGGAAAGTCCCTGCATCAGCAGCGCTCCCACGACGAAGCTCAACAGCGAGAAGGTGGCCAAATTGAAGTTTATGTATTTCATCCCGAGTCCGACCGCAAAGGTCATTGCCGAAAAACCGTTGTAGAGGTCAAGGAGAAACGGAATGTGGACATGCACGCCTACAAATCCTGTAAGGGCCATGAAACTTGCAGCAGCAGCCATGGTATGCGTTCTTAAAAGCCCCTTTGTCTCGACCATGCCAAAAGCACCCCAGCACATGTCTGCCAAATCGAAACTCAGCACTCCAGAACCCCCCAAAAATTTGGTCAGCCCGATTATCGGTGGCAGCCCGAGATGCGCCTCGCCGCTTATGACATACAGGGCATTAATCCTGCAGAAGAAATTAAGTAATATCGGAAGGTTGAGAAGTCCCATTTCTTCATATGTCGATGTTATCTGATGCGCCCCTGATTCCGTGATGGCCAATTTGCTTGCCCTTTCATACATTCCGTTTTGCCAGCTTTTCATCGATTCTTTCATAATGAGCCCGTATTCCTTAAGTATGAAAAATCTGTCCTCGAAAGTCTTTGCGGATATCAGGCGTTCCTTCAGCTCATTTGCTTCATCTGCCGGTAGCATTACCACTTTTTTGTTAACCGAACCGTCCGCTTCATATTGAGCCACATCAACCTCGATATAATTCTTTTCACTTACATTGCTTGCCCCTGCTGCCAGAGGAAAATGTGTGGCAAGCGGCATCAGTGAAATGCTGATAAATATTGCCGCTATAATAAAAGTCAGCCCTTTTCTTATATTGCATTTCTTGTCGGCCATTTTCTGCCCCCGGACATAATCCAATATCGATTTAAAAACTTAATGAATGCACTTTTCCATAACTTTTTAAAACATAAGGCAATTTGCCCGGTCGAAATTGGGATAAGAATGCCAAAAATGAGCAAGGAAAACATGGCTCTCATATGCGTTTCTCTCGGCTGGTTTCTTATATTCTCAGGAAGGCTCAGCATCTCCACGATTCTGGTAACCATAGAGAAAAGCTTTGACATCAATCATGCAGAAGCCGGCCTTGCTCTCACGGGCATGTGGTTTTTCTACGGGCTTATGCAGTTTCCCTCCGGAGTGATATCAGATCTGAAGGGGCGGAAGGTTACAATACTTGCATCAATGGCAATATTTTCGGTTGCCTATCTGTTAATCGGCCTATCTGTCCATTATCTGATGCTCTTTCTCATGCTCATACTGCTCGGCATAGGGGGAGGAAGTTTCCCCACGGCAGGCATTGCCATGCTTTCCGACATCTTTAAAGAGAGGAGGGGAAAGGCGCTCGGCATACAGGCAAGTTTTGGTTCGATGGCGGGTTTCATGCCCATTGTTGCCCCTGTCATAGCATCTTTCAACTGGCGCCTTTTCTTTTTCATATGGGCAGGTCTTGGCATTTTTGCCATGTACCTTTTCCTGAGATGCACCGAAGAATCAACAAAATTGCCTCACGGTGAATCGATACTGAAGCGATTCGTTGACGGGGCGGCTGCGCTCAGAGACAGAAAAATACTTTTCATTTTTGCCATAAATCTTGTTGCAACTCTCTCATGGATAGGATACATCTCTTTCTTTCCGACTTATCTTATTGAAAGCAAGGCATTCAGCGAGATGGAGGCAGGCGTTTCCTTTGCCATCCTCACACTCGGAGGTTTTATTCTGAAGCCCATCATAGGCTCTCTATCAGACCACTATGACAAAAAAGCCATCATGCTTTTCCTTATGTCAACATCTGCTATCGCAACTATTCTGCTC
>JAGGSL010000068.1 GCA_021159125.1 Thermoplasmata archaeon | reverse complement strand
GTTTTTTCTTTTTGTGAAATAGATGATATCTGCATGCTTTGTGTATCCCAAATTCTCAAAAAATTCCATGGACGATTTGTTCCAGTCTTCTATTAATGAAGCAACTATGTCTATTCCAAGTCGGGAAATTCGTTTTTCTGCTTCTTCTATCAGTTTTGCGGCAATTCCCATCTTTCTGTATGATGGGGCTACTGCAACCCTATTTATCCATCCCTTTCTTCCATCATGGGTGGCAAGTACTGACCCAACAATTTTTCCGTGCAATTCTGCAACAAGATATATGGAGCATTCCTGCCCTACCTGCATTTCAATGTTATCCCGTCTGTCTCTTCCCTCGGGTTTGTACGGCAATCCTGCATCCTCCCAGAGAGAGATGAGAGCGTCGTAATCATCCATGGTAAAATCTCTTATGGACAGGTCATGTATTTTTTCAGATTTTTTCATTTTTGCCGCCATTTTAAAAAAGGGAAGATGCTATATCGCACACGTTCTCAAGAAACTTTTTGTCCCCTGATGTGAAAGGCGAAAGGGTATGAGAATCTATGTCAAGTTCGCCTACCAGTTTTCCGTCTTTGAATATTGGCACCACTATCTCCGACTTTACTTTCAAACTGCATGATAGATAATTTGCTTCCTTTGAAACATCCTGCACGATGAATGTCTCCTTCCTCTCCGCCGCCTGCCCGCATATTCCCTCCCCGAAATGTATTCTCACATGCTCTGTCGGCTCTCCGTCAAATGGGCCAAGAACAAGTTCGCCGCCCTCAACAATGTAAAAGCCGACCCAGTCGTAATGCGGAATTTCACTTCGCAGTAGTACACATATCTCCGAAAGTTTTTCGTTTTTGCCGGACGAGCGGCTGGCAATTTCTCTTACCCTGTCAAGCAGATTTTTTATCTCGCCATTATCTTTTATTCACTCACCTCCTCTACATTATATCCCTTTATCTCGTCAGGCGTAAATTCCACGCCGAGACCCAGCGCTATTCTATTGACAAAATTGAAATAGCTTGCTATAAGATTTATGTCAAGTATGTCCCTGTCTGAAAAGCCCTGCTGTCTCAACTCGTTTATATCATTTTCGTTTATGCCCCCTGGACTCTTTGTGAGCTTAACCGCATATTCAATCATTTTGCGCTTTCTCTCAACCAGCCATGGCAAGTCATAATTTTTGATAAATTCCTCTATCTTTTTGCCGTCCCTCCAGTAATGGTTCAGTGCCTCTGCATGATGGTTTATGCAGTAATCG
This sequence comes from Thermoplasmata archaeon, assembly GCA_021159125.1. Classification (GTDB taxonomy): domain Archaea; phylum Thermoplasmatota; class E2; order UBA202; family DSCA01; genus VBQP01. The sequence continues at coordinate 12,415 of JAGGSL010000068.1, read as the reverse complement.
CAGCCGTTTGCAGAAGAGACTGCGACAGCTATCATCTCCCTCTCCTCCCTCGTCAATCCGGATTTACCGAACATCAATGTGACATACATATCCATATGCGCCCTCATTGATGCAGGATTCAAACTGTGAATTTTCATGATATTAGCCACTTTTCCACGCTTCTCTTTTAGCGCCGTATAAATATCCTTCAGCTCTCCTTCGGCTTCTCCCTCGCCAATAACTTCAATCCATGACATTTTGGCACCTTTATGCTCCCCACCATAAACGTTACCAGAATATATGAAATTTACCGACGGCAAAACTGTAAACAGATAAATATCATCATTCCATAATATTGTCATCTATGAGAATTGCCCTCATAAATCCGCCCTATTTCAATCCCCGCTTTATGGAAAACATAGGATTTGTGGAAAAACATCTCCGCATCTTGCCTCCGCTTAGTTTGATGTACGTATCATCCATAGCAAAGTCACATGGGCATGAAACTATTATTATAGACGCTGTAGCAGAACATCTTTCAAAGAGAAAGGTTGCAAAAAAATTGAGGGAGTTTAAACCAGATATTATTGGGTTCCCGATTCTTGTTCCTGCGAGCAGCATATTATTTAAATGGATTAGATATCTGAAGGAGAAATTTTATGTTCCCGTAGTGGTTGGAGGAAATGCTCTCCTTTATTACCCTGAAGCAATTTTGTCAAAAAATTTTATTGACTATGCTGTCGTAGGTTCTGCAGCCAACGCTTTTCCAGAACTGCTTGAAGCACTGGAAAAAGAGTATGATATGTCCGGTATCGAAGGAATTGCATTCAAAAAAGGTGGCAAAGTAGTTGTCAACCACCCGGCAAGCATAAAGAAAGATATGGATTCTCTTCCCTTTCCAGATAGAGAAGGGGTGAACAATTTCCTCTACGCCTCTATTGCATCCAGTAACCGCCCGTACACTATAATGATGACCTCCTCGGGATGTATTTACAAATGCGATTTTTGCCCCATGGGTCGCATGGAGTACGAGGAGAGAGATGCCGACAATGTCATTCGGGAAATAGAGGAATGCGTCAGAAAGTATGGAATAAAAGAAATAGATATTCAGGATGAGAATTTTTTGTTAAAAAAAGAAAGAGCGAAAGAGATACTGAAGGAGATAATAAGAAGAAAAATCAATGCCAGTTTTTCATGCAGAGCCAGAGTTGATGATGTAGATAAAGAGATACTGGAAATGATGAAAAGGGCAGGATTCAGACTTATCATGTACGGAATAGAGTCAGGGAATGATGATATACTTAAGAGAGAGCATAAGGGTATAAGAAAGGAGCAGATTAAAAAAGCAATAGAGCTCACAAAAAATGCAGAAATAAAGACACTTGGTTTTTTTATAATAGGACATAAAGGAGAAAGTAAAGAAACGATCAGAGAGACAATAATGTTTATGAGAGAACTGCCTCTGGATTACGTCCAATTTTTCCACATGGTCGTGAAACCGGGAACAGAAGTATATGATGAAATGAAGAAAGATATGGGATACGACTATTTCGATGCTGTTTTGAGAGGTAATATAAAGGAAAGATATATTCTGCTTCCGTGGACAAAGTTAAGCAACAGAGAAATTAATAGGTGGATTCTGAGGGCTTATTTTTCTTTTTATTTCAGGAAAGGTTATATCAATAAAATCCTTAAAATCCCTGCCCAATGGATTAAATTACTTGTTTCGAGTATGACGAACAAACAGATGACATAGGCGCCGTCAAATTATCTGCTCCATAGCCCTTCTGTGGGCTTCAAACGCAGCCATGTCATAAAGCACCATTCTCACAAGCTCAATCTCATCATGCTCTTTCATGAAATCCACGATTGCTTTTACTGCAATTTCTGCCGCCTCCCCGACAGGATAACCATAAATGCCTGTGCTTATCGCAGGAAATGAAATGCTTTTTATTCCATGCTTGGCCGCAAGCTTCAAACTGTTCTCATAGCATCTCCATAGCAGCTCGGCATTTCTCTCTCTGTTTGCACGGCTGTATATGGGTCCGACAGTATGTATGACATATTTTGCGGACAGGTTGTAACCCTTCGTTATCTTTGCCTCCCCCGTTCTGCATCCGCCCAGCGTTTTGCATTCCTCCCATAGCCCGGGGCCTGCCGCCCTGTGGATGGCGCCCGATACGCCGCCGCCCGGCGTAAGGCGGCTGTTGGCTGCATTGACAATCGCATCTGTTTTCTGCTGAGTTATGTCACCCATTGTGATTTCCAGTATGCCCTGGCCGACTTTCCTTCTGACTGTTTCAGACATGAAATTGCTATATCTGTTCCGTTTTTAACATTTATCGAATCAATTATATATTTTGTTCCAGATAACATAGCATGGCTATTCCGTACGGACTGCATCTGCAGCCCGGCGAGAAGATTCTGTGGCAGGGAAAGATGAGCTGGAAGAGTTTGTGGGTTCCTCTTCTGGCAGGAATCCTGTCCGTCTGGATTTACGGACTTGGTGTTCTTTTTCTTGCGTATGCAGCCGCAAAATGGCTGAAGACAGATTATGCTGTCACAGATAAGAGGGTCATAAAAATAGTTAGACACTATTCATTTCTTTATCTGGCAGATACCGATATTTTTGAAATAAAAAGGGATGACGTGAATGATGAATATGTTGCCCAGACATTGATGGGGAAAAAATTTGATTTTGGGGATATTGTTTTCATTTCCCCCAAGAAAAAAGTTGTTTTTAAAGGTTTAAACCAACCCTATGATGCGCTGGAAAAGATGAAGAATACAATATGATGGGATTTACCTCCAGAGGACTTTTTCCGCTATTTTTGAAACTTTTTCCTTAGCTTCTTCGGGGCAGCACACCATTATGCCCCAGTCTGTCACACCCCTCATCTGGAGAGCGTTTGCGAGAGGAGTATATTCGCTCAGCGGCTTTATTTCATTGTCAAGGATTTTAACGTCCATCTTCTTAAGGCGCGGCTCAGAGAGCAGTATATCTCTCCCGGGGGCATCCACGATGACATATCCGGCATCTAACCCTGCCCTCTCGGCAATCTCATCCTCAACTTCCTTTGCCTTTATTTCAGCAAGCCTCTCCTTTTCTTCGCTTCCAAGTTCTGAAAGAGCTTTTACATAAGCCCTTTTGAACAGCTTCCTGTATTTCAGACGAAGAGCAATGTCTCTCTGAAATTTTCCCGATTGCTTGAGATATTCCATGAGTTCTCCGTCAACCATCTGGGAGAAATCAAATGGTTCTGCCCTCCCAACGGCCCTTATGAGCATCAATTCCGCAATGCGAACCGTCTTGTGCAAATAAACAGAGGAGTACATCAACGAGCGAGCGACAAGCATGCTTTCTATTGCACTCACTCCCTTTTTTTCCACAACGACATGCCCGTCATGCAGCTTAATTGTCTGCATAAGGCGGTCAAAATCTATCACCCCGTAAGCAACCCCTGTGTAGTGAGCATCCCTCAAAAGATAATCTATCTGGTCTGCATCAATTGGCCCGTGAATGATTTCGGAGAGGCACCCGCTCCTGCCTGACAATATCGAATTTATTTTTTCAGCGTCAATACCATACCTGCCCAGCACCTCCTTTACGCTCTCCCCTCCCCCACTATCATTCAACCGAAGGTTTCCTTTAATCATCTCCTTCGTTATCTCAACATGGTCTTTTCCGCCCCTTTCATGCATCAAATATTCAAGGGTATGAGAAAACGGCCCGTGCCCGATGTCGTGAAGGAAAGCGGCGGCAGTGATTTCTTCCTTTTCCTCTTTTTCAAGGCCTATTGCATCTGCCATGCGCCCTGCAACATAGTATGTCCCAAGAGAATGCTCCAATCTGGTGTGATTCGCCCCCGGGTAGACAAGATATGTAAAACCGAGCTGGCGTATGCTATGGAGGCGCTGCATCTCCGGCAGCCCCATTAATTCAAGAATCAGCCCTTCTATGTTTATATTTCCGTGAACCGAATCTCTTATTGCCTTCTGCCCGCTCATCTCATTCTCCATATGCCCTTCTTCGACCTCCACATGAAGAGGAGTATGCCAACTGCTGCAACCAGCATTACAAAATCAAAGCCAGATGTTTCTTCTTTTGCCTTCACTACTATTGTTTTTGTCACGCTTGATGAAGCGCCATCATCGTCTGTCACGGTCAGAGTTACCTCGTATACGCCTTTTTTATCATATTTATGACTCAAAAGCTTTCCATCTCTTTCTATGAAACCATCGCCAAAGTCCCATGTTGCATTCACCACCACACCATCCGCATCGCTCGATAAGTTCTGGAATGAAACATATTTGCCCTCCTGCGGCTTTTCCGGCGTATACGAAAATTCTGCAACCGGCTTTACATTTAGCACGACAATCTCTTTTGTCGAAGACGAGGAAGAGCCATCATTATCTGTAACAGTGAGCTTGACAGCATATGTGCCGTCATCTGCATATTTGTGTGTTGCATTTTGCCCGTAACTTATGTTCCCGTCACCGAAATCCCATGTCCAGTTTACAATAGAACCGTCAGAATCACTTGAATTATCGGTAAAAACAACATCGTCTGTATCAGTTATATTGGCAGGCGCATAGGTAAAGGATGCAACCGGTGGTATGTTCGCCACAATTATTGAATGGATAACTGTATCATTTGAGCCATCGTCATCCGTTACTGTAAGCCTTACAGCATAAACCCCGTTATCCGAATATGCATGGGAAGGATTCTGCTCACTTGATATATTTCCATCTCCGAAGTTCCAGTGCCATGCGACAACAGAACCGTCAGCATCTCCCGACGAATCGTAAAACGAGACATTGTCCATGTCATCAGGCGAGGGGGGAACGTAATAGAAATCTGCCGTGGGAGGGGCATTCCTGACCTTTATATCTTTTGAAACCGAGGCAGAGGAGCCATCATCGTCTGTCACTGTAAGCTTGACGGTATATATGCCGTCATCTGAGTATATGTGAGTGGGATTCTGCAAGGTGCTGTTATGCCCATCTCCGAAATCCCATAGCCATGCGACAACAGAGCCATCGGTATCGTATGAAGCATCGGTAAAATGAATGACATCCACATCTCTTGGAGAAGATGGAGAGAAAGAGAAATCTGGCAACGGGGCAACATTTGACACATTTACATATTTTGTAATGTTGCTGGTACCATTGTCGTTATCTCTCACTATGAGCATGACAGCATACGTGCCGTCATCTGCATAACTATGGACTGCATTCTTTCCATAGCCAATACTTCCATCGCCAAAGTCCCATGTGCGGTTTACAACAGAGCCGTCCGGGTCGACTGAGGTATCATTGAACTGTATCATATCTGAAGTTGAGGGAGAAATCGGCGAGTACGAAAAATTGGCATATGGGGGAACGTTCCACACATCCACATATTTCTGTATGGTACCAACGCCGCCGTCATCATCTGTTACTGTAAGCGTGACAGCATATGTGCCATTGCTCTCATATTCGTGCATGACATTTTCACCATACCCCGTGCTTCCGTCACCGAAATCCCATGTGCGGTTTACAACAGAGCCGTCCGGGTCGACTGAGGTGTCCATAAAATTGACGGTATCTATGTCCGTAGGCTCTGGCGGAACCCATGTAAAATTCGCAACAGGAGGAACATTTGCAACATATATTTCTGCTTCTGCAGTTCCGTTATTCCCGTCGTCATCTATTATTTCAAGCGTAACATTGTATGTACCGTCATCCCCATAACTGTGGAACGGATTTTCAAGAAAAGAGGTGTTTCCATCTCCGAAATCCCATGTCCACGAAACAATGCTTCCGTCAAGGTCAACCGACATATCAATAAAGCTGATTTCCGTCTCTGTATCAATTCCACCTGAAGGGATATAAATGAAATATGCCACGGGAAGCCCTGCTCTCCTTATCAAAGGATAGTGATCAACGTTCACACTGCCAGGTATGGTATAAGGGCTGTCCCCTATGCCGTCAAAGTTGTTATCCACGCCGGTATAATCATCCCAGTAATTGCCAATGCCATCATTATCCCAATCATCCATTCCCGTATCCGTGGCATGCACAACATTTCCTATAAAGTCGTTAAGGTAGATGACATTGCCTGACGACTGCTGTGCATGCAGACCATATATGTTGTTTTCGAACAAATTGTAGGACAGAGCATTATGATTCGAGAAACTCTGTATTTTGAGACCGTATACGGAATTGCTTATTATGTTATTTTTCTCCACAACATTGTATGAAGAAGATGATATTACAACACCGTTATTGTTTTCATATATGCTGCAATTTTTGATTTCTGACTGCTGGGAGCTTTCCATCATCAGCCCTGTGAAGGAATTGCCATGTATGCTGCTCCATTCAACGGTCGCATTCATGGCATGTATATAAATGCCGTAATAACTGTCGTATATATCGCAACCAAAAATGCCTGCATTTATTCCAAAAATACTAATGCCTGCATCGTTCCAGCAATTTCTCACACCAAAATCATGGACTCTCACGTCCTGCCCGGAAATGTAAAATGCAGGCGCCCCATTTCCCTCAACTATCGTCTCTCCACTACCTGCACCGCTTATTGTGATCTCATTATTCAAAGCCACATTTTCGGCATATACGCCGGGGAAGACGAAGGCGCCGCCGCCTGCCTGGACGGTTCCTACAGCCGTACTTATGGATACGAAGTGATCAAGACCCCAGCCAGGAAATGAATCGTTAAATGAAGGGTTGACCCAGACAAAAGAGGGAGGATCTGTGATTTTATGGATGAGAGGATATGAATCGACTTCGCCGCCGTCTATGGCATATGGCATGTCGCCCATTCCGTCTCTGTTGCTGTCTTCTCCGGTATAGTCACTCCAGTAGTTTCCAAGTACATCTTCATAGGTTGAGCCCCACTTGTTGCTGCATATATCATAGGCAGTGTTGTTGATGAAGTTGTTATGATATATTTTGTTCCCGTTCGAGCTCTGGGTGATATATATGCCATAATTTCCGTTGTTTTCTATCTGGCAATCGCTTATCCGGTTATCTGACGAGGCGTGACTTATCTCTATTCCGAAGTAACTGTTATTGCTTATTGAATTGCCTGTTATGCTTAAACCCGAAGAGTTGAATATGTACATCCCCTTTATATTGTTATAAAATTCGCTGTCGGCAATCTCACAATCATGGGAGTTGACCGAATAAAGCCCGAATATTCCGCCTTCTGCACTGCATCCGTATATTGCTACGTTTTCTGCATTCTGTATTTTTATTCCGTTGCCCTGTGCAGAGATTGAAAATCCTTTTACAGTTACGCTATCTGCAGTAATGAAAATTCCGTCACTGCTTGACGAGATATTTGCACCTTCCTCACCTATGAGGGTTATGGTTTTTGATATTGTGCATCCTTCGTAATTGCCGGGATGGACATAGCATATCCCACCGTCCTTCAAATCATCTATTGCCTCCTGTATGTTGTCAAAATGGTCTATCCCCCATCCTGGAGTGGACAAATTGAAGTCATCATCCACCCATACAAAGAGGGAAGGAATCATTATCTGATATATGAGAGGATGATAATCTTCGCCGCCACCATATATTGAATAGGGAATGTCGCCCATTCCATCTCCGTCAGCATCTGTGCCGGTATAGTCACCCCAGTAATTGCCAACGCTTGTGTTCCATGTGCTGTTGCATTCGTCATATGCATTTTCTCCATTGCCCATTATATTGTTGTGGTGAATTGTATTGTTGGCAGATGGGGGAATAAAATCCGGTATGTATATCCCATAACCAACATTGCTGTAAATATTGCAGTTTGTGACGGTATTGTTCGATGAGCCATCTATCCTGATTCCGACAATGTTTCCCGTGATGTTGCAGCCCTCTATTAAAGAATTGACGGAGTTGTTCAGTCTGATACCACAAAAATTGTCATAAAGATTGCAGTTCCTCACCGTCATATTTTCGGAGTTCTCAATGTTGATTGACTTATTCTCATGACCGTAAAGAATAGAGTCCTCAATAGAGGAGTTTTCACAATCATAAAAAACTATCCCCCAATCCCCGGAATGAATCTCCGAATTCATTACGATGTCGTTGTGAGAATGCTGCCCTTTTATGGCTGTTGGATTTCCATATATTGAACAGTTGATGAAAGAATTGCCGTATGTATTGTCAAGCAAAACTCCCTCCTTTCCATTGCCGGTTATGATGCAGTTCTTTACAGTTACATTATGCCCGCCAAGACTTCCATTGATGAGAATGCCCGATACGGCTCCGTTCATGACCGTAAAGTTTGATATGGTCACGCCGTCTGCCATAACATGGATGGCATTATGATTCTCTATACCGCTTAGAATAACATTGTTTTCCCCCACAATTTGCAAACTTTCGCCTATGAAAAGATTCTCCTCGTATGTTCCGTCGAAGACATAAATGATGTCTCCGCTGCTCGCATTGTTTATTGCATCCTGAATGCTGTTATACTTGTCATTTTCCCCGTCGGGAGTCCACGTAGAATCCACGAAAAGTATATTCCCTGTCGGGAAAGCGTTGACGCTCCCCCTATCCATTCCGCCAATGTTTAAAATACCCACTAACAAAAAAGATATAACTATCGCTAGCGCGATCCCGGCCCCTCTTTTCATATGTGCACCTCTATCTTTATAAATACACCCCTTACACTTAAAGTTTTTTATTTTTATCGGGCAATCGGCGTCCAAAATTTCTATCAAATGTTAAATATTCTATTTTCCATATCCACTCATGAGTATCGTATTGCATGCTGTCGGCGGATATGATGAGGTTGGCAGAAACATGACATGTATTGAAATCGGAAATGAAGCGGTTATCATCGACATGGGACTTTATCTGGACAGATATGTGCCCCTTCAGGATGATGAGCATCTGTCATATCAAAAACTTGTTCAGGAGGATGCTATCCCCAACGATAATTCCATATCCTCAATTAAAAAAAAGGTTAAAGCAATAATTTTAAGCCATGCCCACCTGGACCACATAGGGGCTGTGAGATGGATTGCTCACAGATACAAGTGCCCTATCGTATCAACCCCGTACACGATAGAAACGCTCAAAAGAATGACGCATAACAAATCATTCGAGCTAAAAAACAAGCTTATAACGATAAATCCGAATTCCAGGTACCAGGTTTCCAAAAACATAGAGGTAGAGTTTATACATGTGACCCACTCGATTATACAGGCATCAATGGTAAACATATCGCTGCCACAGGGAAATATACTTTATTCCCTCGACTACAAATTCGATAACCATCCGATTGTTGGAAGCAAGACCAATAAAAAAAGGCTGAAGGCGCTCGGGAAAGAGCACGTTATTGCGTTAATCCTCGATTCCACAAATGCGGAGGAAGAGAAAAAGACTTTCTCCGAATCTGTCGCAAGGGAGATGCTTAGAGATGTGCTCCTGGGAATGGAAACAGAAGGACACGGAATCATCGTAACCACTTTTTCATCCCACATTGCGCGCCTGAAAAGCATTGTTGACATGGGGAACCATCTGGACAGAAAGATTGTTTTTATAGGCCGCTCGCTCAGCGATTATATAGGGGCGGCAGAAAAACTGGGCTTCGTGAACTTCTCCAAAAATGCAGAAATAATAAAAAGCACGTTCGGCGCCAAAAAAAGGCTGGAGGAGATGAATAAAAATAGAGAAAAGTATATGATAGTGGCGACGGGCGGGCAGGGGGAGCCCAATGCCACACTGTCAAAAATGGCGAACAGCGAGATACCATTTGCCATAATGCCCGATGATTTCATTGTTTTTGCATGCGGCGTTATCCCTACACCCATGATTCAGGCAAACAGAAAGATTCTCGAGCACAAACTTCATAACAAAAAGGCAAGAATGTTCAAGGACATACATGTCTCGGGGCATGCATCAAGAGAAGATCTGAGAGATTTAATAAAAATCATTTCGCCAGATGTTATAATTCCTGCCCATGGAAACATGCAAAAACTGGCTTCTGCAGCCACCCTGGCATCTGAAATGGGATACCGCCTCGGCAAAGATGTTTACCTGCTCCAGAACGGGCAGAGTGTAACAATAGAATGATTATGAAGGATGAATTACGACTTCCATTGAAGTGGTGGGGGGAATTGAGGTGCTCACATCCACTCTTTCTATTCCGTTGGCCTCCGCCTCCCTGATAATTTCTCCGTTATCGACTTCATAGTCTCCGGGGGGCACATAAAAATGAAGCGTGGCTTCCACATTCATTTCCAAATCATTCTCTATCTCCGCACTCACAGTGCTTGCGGAGCCATCGTTTTCGGAATAAGTGCAGTTGAGGCGGTATAATGGAATGGAGTATTTCGGCTCTTTATAATTGTATGAAACGATTTTGCCATCTTCCACTTCAATAAGGCGATAACCCCAGTACGCATCTTCAGCACTCAACTCGCTTGCACAGGTGGTTGTTGTGATATAAAGGGTTCCGTTCTGTTCTGTCACATTGTCATAATGAACGTGCCCGTCAAATACAGCGCTTACATTATATTTTTCTATCAGGCTTAGCAACTCCTCTCTTCCCGTGTAATTCCCATTTTTCAGAAGCGAATCGTTTTTTGTATCCCAGAGGGGGTTGTGATGAAGCATGATAAACCTTGCTTTTGCATTTGTTGAATGCTCAAGGTCTTTTTCAATCCATTTCATCTGCTCTTCCTGTATATGCCCTCCCCACTGAAGCGGGGCATAAGATATTGCCCATCTGCTCGGTGCAGGCCAATCATACGAATTGACAGAAGTGAAGTGATAATCACCGTAATTAAAGGAGTAGTACAGCGGGCCTATGAACTTCTCCCAGAGCTTGAAGCCGTCCTGCCCTGTCTGGATGTAACCGTCGTGGTTTCCGGGGCATAAAAATGTTGGAACGTCAAACTGCTGGAGTATTTTGTAACATTTTCTGTATTCCACAGAATATTCGAACGGATAAAGCTGCCCGAAAACAAGGTCGCCCGTTATGATAACAAAATCTGGGTTGAGAAGATTTATTTCCTCGACGCTTTTCCTTGCCGCCTTCCATCCGATGGTCTTGCGCACGTCAACTGTCATCCCTCTGGGGTCGCCTATATGGAAATCGGTAAGGTGAACAAAGGAAAAATTGTTTTTGAACTCATTTACTACAGAAACCGACCTTGGCTCGTCTGCCTGGTATTTATCTCCATCAGAATAAGCAACGACTGTTATGTTGTAAAGGTCTTCATTAACGTTTGAAGGAACAGTCACATTCAAAATCCATAAACCGCTGGTCGGGTTGTATTCCTCATCTTCGACTGTGAGAAAATAATCTTCGCATACTATGTCATAAGCCGTGGAGATTTCACACTCCCATTGCTCGGGTGCCCCATCAAAACTCACCATAATGCTGAAATTTCCTCCTTTCTTGACTATTGCCGGTGTTGAAAAAAGAGGGTAAATAATCTTAATTCCGGGGTTTGTAAGCACGTAATCGCTCAATGTTGCATTTGCTTCGTTGTATACTGCTTCGGTATAAACTGCTTCAGAATTGCCGGCAGGCGATTGATTTCCGACCAAAGGAGCGCTTCCGAAAACAAGTATGAGCGCCAAAAAATATACTGTTTTTCTCATCAATTTATATCTTATCTTCGTTTTTAACCTTTTTCGTGCATCACAACTGTAAAAAATGAGCAGGGCATTATGAATCAATGAAGGTATGCCTGGGCGGAACATTCAGCATTCTCCACGAAGGACACGAAGCACTGCTGAAAAAGGCATTTGAATATGGAGAGGTCACAATAGGCATAACATCCGACAAACTTGTCAAAAAGCTTGGGAAGAGAGTGGCAGGATACGAAGAGAGAAAAAACAACCTTGAGAAATTTATAATGGAAAAATTTGGAAAGAAAGCAGTCATAGTTATGCTTGATGATCCATACGGGCCCGCAGTGGATGGCGATTTTGATGCCATTGTCGTGTCCCCTGAAACTGCCGGAGGGGCTGACGAGATAAACAAAATGAGGAGGAAGAAAGGGCTGAAGGAGCTGAAAGTGATACTTGTCCCCTTCGTTCTTGCCGATGATGGTATCCCTGTAAGCTCTTCCAGAATAAGGAATGAGGAAATAAAAGGAAAAAAGAGGGTGAAAGAGCTGGTCATAAAAATCAAATCCTCGGATAAAGAAAAAATTGCGGAAGCGAAGGCAGCATTCAAGAAATTTCTTCCCCACATGAAAATAAAATTCGATGACAAAACAATTAACAATGCAGATTATACAATAAAATTTTCCCCGGAAGGATGCATTGTGGAAGACAAAGCCGGTTACAAAACAACCGGAAAAACAGCCGAGGAAGCACTCATCCCACGTTTCAATCACTAACTTTTTATTTTGATGGGATATTCCTTTCTTAAGCGGGGATGGCCCAGCCTGGCAAGGCGCAGGATTGCTAATCCTGT